>NZ_JADAKK010000086.1:0-238 GCF_020278625.1 Wolbachia endosymbiont of Mansonella ozzardi | reverse complement strand
TACTAACATCGGGGTGTACTAATCAACGGGGAGCACGTCAATTTAATACATCTGTTCCTGGTCTGTATTACACCATGTTAATATCAAGGGTCTGGTCTGCATACGATACAATAACTGACATTCAATCGCCAGGAATCTATATCGGAGATCCTTCCAACCAAGAATTTTTCTTTTCCGTCACAGACAGCGATCTACAAACTAAGGGTTGCAACAAAGCAGACGACTACGATAAGTTTTG
>NZ_JADAKK010000085.1 GCF_020278625.1 Wolbachia endosymbiont of Mansonella ozzardi | reverse complement strand
CTGATACGAAAATACACCAAGTAGCCCCTACTCCTGTCATCCCACAGTACCACTCCTTGCTTATTATAGCTTTACGGCGTTAATTTAATATACAATACCTATAATACAAGTGTCGGGGCACTGTGGGATGACAGGAGTAGGGGCTACTTGGTGTATTTTCGTATCAGAAAACACCCTATTAGCAGAATTATAAGTGGAATAAACCATAAAACATAAGTGCTAAATTTCACAGGCGGAATGATTATAATTGAATCTCCATAAGAATTTTTCAGCTCTGAAATTATTTGCTCGTCGGCATGTCCATCACTGATCTTTTTACGAATCGTCTTGCGCATATCGTGTGCAATCTTAGACTCGGATTCAGATAATGACTCACCAGAACATATTGGACACTTTATTATTTCAAATAAATTAGTTGCTCGCTTTTCCATACTTTTGTTTATAAGTTTATCATCTAAAGTAAAAGCATTTATGCTTAAGTGGAATGTCAATGTAAAAAGTAAGCTAACTACCGCTTTCATTCTTGGTTAGCTCAATGACCTTACTTAGTTGGTTCATAAAATCAGTAGTAGATAACTTTCCAATAAAACTTGACCCTACATTATCGTCATATCTTATTGAAAATTGAATGCTGTCATCAGTTGTTTTTTCTGATAAGGAAGATATTAAATTTTTAAATACATCTGAAGCTTTTGAGTAATTTTTCTCACCAGTTAAAAGCGGGATCAATTCCTTGTAATTTGACACGTCCACGTTGATTTTATCTTTAAATGAAGATGTAATCAGATTGTAATTGTTTATTCCACCGTCTGCAGTAAGAGAAAAATTATTACTTTGAATTAAAAATTTTTCTATGTTGAGATTAATTCTGGAAGCTGAAATGTGGTTTACAAACTCATAATCAAATTTAATGTCGATATTAAGATAACTTTCGGGAATTGCAGTATTTTCATACCGGTAAGTATAAAAATCAAATCCTAGCTTAACATTTTCATTCAGTTCTTTGTTGAGATCAATTTGAATATAATTACTTTTACCATTCACTTCAGTTATAATACTCTGCTGATTTTCTGAATCAGATGCAATATCACATCTCAGCCCATTATCTGCGTAACGAAGTGTTTCTATATAGTCTATCACAGTACCATTTTTGTCAAACCTTAGCAAAGATGGTAAATTGTTTAGTTTGACAACAAAGTGATTGTTATTGTTTGTGTGACATTTTATATTCTTTGTCTTGTTGCCATGAACGGTAATATTGATTTCATTGCTTGGCATGTAGATATATACTGATTTATCGAATAGTCTATTTTTTATCACTAAAGCTTCTGATGAGATAGTTAATCCCTCACTGGAAAACTTTGGGTTTGTCACATGGAAAATTAGATCAGAAGGGAATCCGCTAAAATCATGTGAAATATCGAGTTTTTCATCGTTAATGTATAGTATTGTTTCCGCTAAAAGATTTTTTGTTTTACACGCAGAAAAATACCAAAAACCACTATAAGCCGCGGGGATAAATAAAAGTAAAGAGATGACAATATAGATAAAAACCTTACGCACAGCTAATCATTCCCTTATTTATTAAGCGATATGTTTCTTGTCCCTCTTGGTATGGTTACACACAAGCCATCAATATCTTTTGTAATTTTTATTTGGCACCCAAGCCTTGATGTCTCTGTCAAGCCAAAAGCTAGATCTAACATGTCATTTTCCTCATCAGATACAGGATTATACGTTTCTACATCATCATAAAATTTTGGATTAACGATTACATGGCATGTAGAGCAGGCAAGAGAACCTTCACATGCGCCTTCAAGCAAGTCTGGGTCGTTTCTGTGAGCTAAGTTAAGCAGAGTCTCTCCCTCTGCAGCTTCATAACTTTTCTTGCTTCCATCAGGTAAAATAAAAGTGACGGATGACATATTGTTTTTCCTATTAAAATCCTT
>NZ_JADAKK010000084.1 GCF_020278625.1 Wolbachia endosymbiont of Mansonella ozzardi | reverse complement strand
GCACTGCTCTTTAACAATTTATCAGACAATCTGTGTGGGCACTCGAAGATACGGATTCTTAACGTCGCAAGACGAAAAATGAATACCAAGTCTCTTGAGTGAACATACGTAATTCATTACGAAGTTTAATTCACGAGCATCAAACTTAAATTGAAGAGTTTGATCATGGCTCAGATTGAACGCTGGCGGCAGGCCTAACACATGCAAGTCGAACGGTAACAGGAAGCAGCTTGCTGCTTCGCTGACGAGTGGCGGACGGGTGAGTAATGTCTGGGAAACTGCCTGATGGAGGGGGATAACTACTGGAAACGGTAGCTAATACCGCATAACGTCGCAAGACCAAAGAGGGGGACCTTCGGGCCTCTTGCCATCGGATGTGCCCAGATGGGATTAGCTAGTAGGTGGGGTAACGGCTCACCTAGGCGACGATCCCTAGCTGGTCTGAGAGGATGACCAGCCACACTGGAACTGAGACACGGTCCAGACTCCTACGGGAGGCAGCAGTGGGGAATATTGCACAATGGGCGCAAGCCTGATGCAGCCATGCCGCGTGTATGAAGAAGGCCTTCGGGTTGTAAAGTACTTTCAGCGGGGAGGAAGGGAGTAAAGTTAATACCTTTGCTCATTGACGTTACCCGCAGAAGAAGCACCGGCTAACTCCGTGCCAGCAGCCGCGGTAATACGGAGGGTGCAAGCGTTAATCGGAATTACTGGGCGTAAAGCGCACGCAGGCGGTTTGTTAAGTCAGATGTGAAATCCCCGGGCTCAACCTGGGAACTGCATCTGATACTGGCAAGCTTGAGTCTCGTAGAGGGGGGTAGAATTCCAGGTGTAGCGGTGAAATGCGTAGAGATCTGGAGGAATACCGGTGGCGAAGGCGGCCCCCTGGACGAAGACTGACGCTCAGGTGCGAAAGCGTGGGGAGCAAACAGGATTAGATACCCTGGTAGTCCACGCCGTAAACGATGTCGACTTGGAGGTTGTGCCCTTGAGGCGTGGCTTCCGGAGCTAACGCGTTAAGTCGACCGCCTGGGGAGTACGGCCGCAAGGTTAAAACTCAAATGAATTGACGGGGGCCCGCACAAGCGGTGGAGCATGTGGTTTAATTCGATGCAACGCGAAGAACCTTACCTGGTCTTGACATCCACGGAAGTTTTCAGAGATGAGAATGTGCCTTCGGGAACCGTGAGACAGGTGCTGCATGGCTGTCGTCAGCTCGTGTTGTGAAATGTTGGGTTAAGTCCCGCAACGAGCGCAACCCTTATCCTTTGTTGCCAGCGGTCCGGCCGGGAACTCAAAGGAGACTGCCAGTGATAAACTGGAGGAAGGTGGGGATGACGTCAAGTCATCATGGCCCTTACGAGTAGGGCTACACACGTGCTACAATGGCGTATACAAAGAGAAGCGACCTCGCGAGAGCAAGCGGACCTCATAAAGTATGTCGTAGTCCGGATTGGAGTCTGCAACTCGACTCCATGAAGTCGGAATCGCTAGTAATCGCGGATCAGAATGCCGCGGTGAATACGTTCCCGGGCCTTGTACACACCGCCCGTCACACCATGGGAGTGGGTTGCAAAAGAAGTAGGTAGCTTAACCTTCGGGAGGGCGCTTACCACTTTGTGATTCATGACTGGGGTGAAGTCGTAACAAGGTAACCGTAGGGGAACCTGCGGTTGGATCACCTCCTTACCTTAAAGAAGCGTTCTTTGAAGTGCTCACACAGATTGTCTGATGAAAATGAGCAGTAAAACCTCTACAGGCTTGTAGCTCAGGTGGTTAGAGCGCACCCCTGATAAGGGTGAGGTCGGTGGTTCAAGTCCACTCAGGCCTACCAAATTCGCAAGAATTGTCGGTATCAGAGATTAGCATTTTGCGATGGGGTTATAGCTCAGCTGGGAGAGCGCCTGCCTTGCACGCAGGAGGTCTGCAGTTCGATCCCGCATAGCTCCACCATCCTTTCT
>NZ_JADAKK010000022.1 GCF_020278625.1 Wolbachia endosymbiont of Mansonella ozzardi | reverse complement strand
TCTAGATCTTTATAGTGTGAAAAGAAATGGGCAATTTTACCTAGCAGGTTTTTAGGCAAATCAGAACAGTCTTTCACATCATCATAATAACTATCAACACCGGAAACAGGTACAGCTAATATCTTTTCATCTTCTCCTTTTTCATCCTTAGTAAGTAGAGCACCTATTGGACGTACCGACACTAAAACACCAGGTGCTAGGGGGAATTGAGTTAACACCAAAACATCCACGGGATCACCATCACCTGCACAGGTATTTGGCACAAATCCATAATTGCAAGGATAAGTCATTGAGGTAGATAAAAACCTGTCAACTTGCAGTAATCCAAGCTCTTTATTAAATTCATACTTTATAGGCTCAGCATTTGCACCTATTTCAATTATCACACTCACTGCATCTGCTGTCGCAATTATTTTACTCAAATCCATAAATTACCTCTTACTTTAAGAGTAAGTATTATACAACATACACTTCTTAGTTGCCACATTTATATAATTTCATCTTTATGAACAAAAACCTGCCTGAGAACCGGTTAAACCAACTTGGACAAATAAATAGCAGCTTTACAGCCCGTTTTTATGAATGAAGATAAGATATTGTAACCAAATGCACCTTCAGCGTTGTGCTCAATTGCAATATCTCTATGCTCTAACTCTTCATCGCGAAACTTACTTATAGTTTCTCTTAATTCTCCATCTTCTAAATGCGAAACTTGTTCTTTATAGTGCTCTCCAATCACTTCTTCGACTGCAGCAGTGCAAGCCATAGCAGCCTTTCTGCCCATAATGGTAGTTGCAACACCAAGTGACACTCCCAAAACGCGCCAAACTGGCAACAAAACAGTAGGACGAACTTTTTGCTCTTTAATCTTTTCATTAAAATAATGAAAATGCTTTTTTTCCTGTTCTTCCATTTCAGTTATTTCCTTGATTATAGAAGACTTTTTAAGAATAAATTTTTGACCAGAATAGATGCAAATAGCTCCATATTCTCCAGCATGGTTTACTCTAATTACTTGCTGCAAAAACTTACTACTGCTATGCCTTAAGTTATTTAGATTTCTTTCTCTCCCCACAATACATTTTACCTGACACGAACAGAGCTGCTACAAGATAGATTAAGTTCCACGTCGCTAGGGAAACGCCTAGAACATAATGGGGTCTGTTACAAGAAGGAGAGTAGTTAGGATTTAAGAGATTGTTTCTCAGCTCTTCTACGCTAACGTTACCGCTTACCTGTTCTGTACATCCTAAAACATCATAGAATAAGCGGAATTCAAGGCCTACATGATAAAAAGATATTGTTGCACCGATAAGATAACTGCAAAACATTGCATAGACTAAAATTTTGTTGTCTTTGATCATGTGTACTACTGCAAGCAACCCTGCAACATAGTAAACTATCTGCTCGTATACACATAACTTACATGGCAGCATATTGAAAAAATACTCTAGCACATATGCGAAAATTAGAGCAATGGCACTTGACAGCAGAAAGATTGTAGGAGTTCTGGAGTTATTACGCATGACCTTTAAGTTAGCTATTACTAAAGACTTTTTAAAGTATAAAACAGAGTACTCATTTTGCATAGGGGTTTTTATTCTTCTTCAAAAGCAATCTGACTGGTACACCTTCAGCAAAGAAGTTTTTTCTTAGGTCATTAACTAAATAGCGTATATAACTTTCATCAACATTCTTAGGCATGTTACATATTAAGGAAAAAGCCGGAGGTTTAGTGCCGATTTGAGCAATATACTTCATTTTAATTGCTCTGCCTTTGACAAGCGGGTGGGTGTGCCTATTCAGAGCATCAATTAGCCAGTTATTTAACTTTGCAGTGCTAATTTTCCTACTTAAGAATTCGTTTACTTCAAGACACTTGTCTATTACATCACTGCAGCGCATGGCTTTTAACGCAGAAATCGTTATAGTTGGTACTTCCAAAAATAACCGGGCTACTTCCTGTTGTTTTACAAATTTTATCAACTTGCTCCTATCATCTTTATTTATTAAGTCCCACTTATTTAAGACAATGATAATTCCCTTTCCTCCTTTGATCGCAGCTTCACCGATTGATAAATCCTGTTGCTTAATACCCACAAAAGAGTCTAACATTAAAACTATTACGTGAGAGCGTTTTATTGATTCCATGCTCTTCTCAACAAATCTTGATTCTAAGTCATCTGTGACATTCGCCTTTCTACGGATTCCGGCAGTGTCAATCAGAGTAATTAGCTTTCCACCATGATCGTATGTAATATCCACGGAGTCACGTGTGGTACCTGGTTCTGAACTTGTTATTAGCCTATTCTCTGCAAGTAAGCTATTTAAAAAAGTTGACTTCCCAACATTTGGGCGGCCGATGATTGCAATCTTCAGCTTAGTAAACTCATTAGCTTGATCCGAAGTCGTTCCGGTGCGTGACACTGGAATCTGCTTATTTTTTTCTGGATCTAAGTAGTCAGCTGCTTGGATGGCAGGCAAGGATTTTGGAATAACATAGGATGAATCTATAAAAGACTCAATAACCCCAGCCAATGTATCGTAGAGATCAACCATGCCAAGGTTGTGTTCAGCCGAGATGTACACCGGGCCTATGAAATCAAAAAACTGCAGGTAATCAACATTTCCTGACTTATGACTTTCGCATTTATTTGCTACGAGTATTACAGGTTTATTTGTCTTCCTCTTTAGCCACTTTGCAAATTCTTTGTTCTGCTCATTTTGCGCTTTTGCATCAACAAGAAAGAAAATTACGTCCGCACTCAATAAAGAAAACTCTATTTGTTCAATAACTTGTAGTGAAAAATTAGTTTGGTCGTTCCATCCTCCTGTATCAATAATTCTAAATTCCAAATCACTAATTCTTCCAACTCCCTCACGTCTATCCCTCGTTACCCCTGGGATGTTACTAACTACTGCTGCTTTTCTTCCCACTAACCTATTAAATAGGGTTGATTTGCCAGCATTTGGCAGGCCTACTATAGCAGTTTTTAGCATAGTTTAAGCGTATGTTCTATAGAAGTAAATTATAATCAAAATTTTTCAATTTAACTATTGACTTTATAGATTACATCAATACCCTAAAATGAAGATATTCTATCTTGGTTTTATTATGTAAGATATATGGGAATGGTTATACAATAGAACACATTACAACAGTCAATACAAAAAAATTAAAACAACTAGGATATCCATATAAGATAGAGTACTTGCAATCGAATACGACAGTTTATGAATATATGGAAAAGAACATTTCAAGTACATTGCGTCAAATATATAATGTTCTTATTTCATATGATGAATTGGAAAACTCACCTAATGATGAAGCCATAGAAAATTTAGCAAAGAGATTTCGAAAATCTATAGAAAATATAAAAAACAACAGAGTCATGTTTGGTATTCAGTATCATATTGATGTATTCAAAGTAAGGAGAAAAGTTATCAATACAACACATAGAGTATTCGATGAAGGTCCTATGCCACCTTATGGAGTACGATACAAACATTACTGAGGTTGGAAGAAGTAAACTACATCTCTCTTTGGTTGGAAATGTCTGATCTCGTTTCAAAGGGTAGTTATGTAAGCAAAGAAATGTTGAAATTATTGCCAGAAGATATAACGAAAAAACATGAAGATTACTTGTCAAGTCTAAAGCGAATTGTTTGTGACAGTATTGAAAATGATAAAAAAGAAGGAATCATAGTAGAAAGGGATAATGGGTTTTTTGTGTAAAGTGTCCAAAGGAAAGTGTTATAACTCCTGCGAAATTTTTGAGTGATCCAGAATTCGAAAATTTAGATGGAGCATTAAAAATTGGGAAAGGAGATGATATAATCTGAACACAAAATGGGCAATATTGTGATATGAAGAGCGTACTTCAGATGGCTTTTGAAGTAGGTGATAGTGAAAAATTTGAAATAACTTTGTCCTCTTAAAGCCCTTCAGGCTTTGGTAAAACAACGATATATATGAATGATAAAAGTTGTGAAATCTTTTCAAAATACCTTGAAGAACTAAAGAAAAAAACACGTATAAGTAAGTTGTTGAAGCTGCCGAAAATTTCGTGCAAAAAAACAAGACTGTTTCACCTCCTTTTTCTTCTGTAGACGATACTAACACATCCGATAATTTTGAGAACATTGGTCAGAGCTCTAACCAGCACGTTGGGCATTGGTAACTGCCCATACACATACACCGTTGCATGTAGCAATGGTATATGGTAATAACGAGTCAACCAAAATTCTAATGCTAAATCACAACTCCTTGTATAACCTAAACTAAGCAGAAAAAAGGCGAAGATTGTTAGGGTGTTATACAAGTAGCTAACATTAGTTTCTTTATGGCGGTGTCATGAAAGCAGCCATTTCCTGTCATCACAGCGTTACACGCTGTGATGATACCGTTGTGCCTTGTAAAAAGCATCTAATCCTTAATCTGTGATATGGCAACTAGTCCAATCAACGCACAGAAAATCATGTAAAAGCTTGCTGAAGTTTCTTGTCCTGTAATTTTAATGATTGTTGTGCATATAAATGGTGCAAGACCGCCAAAAAATCCAGCAGCTATATTTCTTGATAAACTAAATCCGCTATACCGCACCTTTGTTGGAAATAATTCGCACATAAGTGCATTGACAGGACCAAGTGATGCAGCTATTGGGATTATAAAAAGAACGTGTGCCGCTATGGTTAGCAAGTTATCACCACTTAGTATCATAAAAAAAACTGGATAACTTACTACTGTGAAAGTCATAAATGCAAATTTCATGACTTTTTCTCTTCCTATCTTATCAGAAAGTATTGCAAAAAATATAGCCAATCCTCCGAGCACAATTTGACTCAGTATTTCCACCATGTGGTTAAAATGAGCATTTATTGTTAATGTAAGCACATTGAAAAATATTAAATATATATAAAGAGATGAATTTTCGACTATATCAACCCCTATCAATATCAGAAAAGGTTTTTTGTAGCTATTTAACAACTCTTTTAACGGCAGTTGAGGTGGATTTTTCTGCTTTTTGTACTCTGGGCTCTCATCAAGTATATATCTTGTATATATACTGATTAACCCCATCACTAAACTGAAAACAAAAGGTAATCTCCATCCCCAAGATTCGAAATCGGATACTTTTTTGCACATGAGTGCCGCTATAAAACTTAATATTGAACCAAGAATTGCACTGAATACCTCGATACTGCCAAAGAATCCTTTCTTGTCCTTAGGAGCATGCTCTATTAAAAACGGAGCATTTCCTGCTTCTCCTCCAAGGGATATACCTTGCAATAACCTTAAACATATCACCAGTATTGATGCGAGTATTCCAATGTTTTGGTATCCCGGAACAAAGGCAATTAATACAGTTGATAGAGTCATTAATACAATGGAGAGCAATAGAGCAACCCTTCTTCCATATTTATCACCAATATGGCCAAACATAGCAGCACCGATTGGTCTCATCAAGAAGCCCACTGCAAACACCCCAAAAGCCTTCAGTACACTAACCAATTGATCATCTGATGGAAAAAACACACTGCCGATTATACTGATTAGGCGACCAAAAAGCATGTGATCGTACCACAGTAAAGTGTTACAGATTAAGCTTGAAAATATCACTTTTGTTATTTGTTGCATAAAATCTTCTGTAGTTTACTTGATATAATAGTAATATTCCTTACTTTTTCAAATATAATGGAAAAATGTGAGCATTATGTAAATATTATATTAATAACGGTATCTCATTAAATCTTAATATTTTTATATCATTGACTATATCAAGTATTTTTATATCATATATTTCACCATGTTTTAGTGAGGAAGCTATTTTTATTTGTATACACAAAGCTTTTTAATAGAACGCTATGACACATATTCCAGTTTTGTTAAAAGAGATGCTATCACAACTTTCACCACAAAATGGTGGTGTATATGTGGATGCTACGTTTGGAGCTGGGGGATATAGCGAAGCGATATTGGAATTAGCTGACTGCAAAGTGTATGCAATTGATAGAGATGAAACGGTTGTTAAATTTTATGACAGTTTAAATATCAAGTATCCCGGCAAAATAAAGCTATTTATTGAAAAATTTAGCAATATTAAAAATATCTTAGATAGTTTTGAACACCTTGTAGAGTCCTCTGTCATCTCACGATCTTCTTCAGTTATTCCGGTTGGAGTCCAGAAAAAAAATGTATGGTCAAGCACTGGAGTAACACTAGACAGATCTAGAATGACACCGGGTAGATCTATTAATGCTGCGGATGGAGTTATATTTGACGTTGGAGTATCGTCTATGCAGCTTGATGAAGGAAATAGAGGATTTTCATTTTTACACGATGGTCCGCTCAATATGCGTATGGATGGCTCTTCTCAAATCAACGCTTCAACGTTCGTTAACGCTCTACGCGAAGAAGAAATTGCAAACACTATATTCAACTACGGAGGAGAACGTTATTCTCGAAAAATTGCAAGGGCAATAGTAAACACGCGAAGAAAAAGACCTATTAAAACTACATTTGAACTCGCGGATATTGTACGTTCTGTGGTATTTCGTGGAAAAAGCAAAATTGATCCTGCAACTAAGACATTTCAGGCAATCAGAATATGGGTAAACGATGAGCTTGGAGAACTTGAAAAGGGCATTAAAGCTGCATCTGAAATTTTAAATGAAAATGGCAAACTAATTGTCGTCACCTTCCATTCTTTGGAAGACCGTATAGTCAAAACTTTTTTTAAAAATCTATGTGAGCAAAGATCTACCGATTGTAAAGTCTTTTCTCTTCTGAATAAAAAAGTGATAAGAGCAAGTGCAGAAGAAATAAATGCAAATCCACGTGCACGCTCAGCAAAACTAAGAGCTATACAGAGGTTATCATGAGAATTCTCTGTATTATCTCGATAGTTACGTTTTTTTTCAGTATTATAGGAATATTTAAAGTAAAACTACATGTTAAGTCATTAAATGAAGAACTAAAAAAATTAAAAATAGAAATTAGTTTAGCGCAAAAGTGATATAAAAGTTTTACAAGCAGAGTGGAGTTATTTAAGTAATCCAAAGAAACTCACAAACTCATGGATAGGCACCTGAAAAATAACTCTTTTTAGCCAGCCAGGTTAAAAACCTTAACTCCCTAAGTGGCTTCAGCACGCTAGCACAACTTGAAAATCAGGATTGATGATTAGTGGCAAAGCTACACTTAAATATAGAGTAAGTTTTCCAGCATAGCCTTAGCTTTTTTATACATTCTATTTCTTTCTCTATGTTTAATTATAGGCTTAAAAGTAAATGGTAATCCTAGAATTGTTAAGTTTGAAGCCAGGGTTAAAAATATGCAAGAAGCTTTGTATTTATTGTGCAGCTCTTTCAGGTAAAATGTTAAAAACCTACAAAATTTCTTGTAGTTTTCGTTGATATCTACTCTGCCATTAGCTTTATTGATAAACATGTCTATTGAAGTGTAACCGTCTTTACACTTAGTGCTAAGGTCTGATCCTTTATCTATTAACAGCTGGGCTATATCAAAACAATCCCTCTGGACAGCAAGATTCAGAGGTGTATAACTCTGTTGCTCACAGGTATTCATATTGACTTTAACTTCCCAGTAACATTTTCACAATCTTTATATGACCTTTTTTAACTGCTAGCAGCAAAGGGATTCTGTTACATTTGGTGGCAGCATTCACATCTACCTTAAGCTCTAATAAGAGCCTAACTGCTTTAGTATTACCATTATAGCTAGCTTTATGTAACCGGACATTATCATTGAAATCTTGGTCATTTGCATCTATTCCCTTTGAAACAAGAAATGTTACCATTTTCCTATTGTTATGCTCAACAGCGCAATCCAATACATCAAAACCATGGTTGTTTTTTGTACAGATAAATTCTTTAAAGTTAGCTTTTGCTTGCTGTCTTTTTACAATAAGCTTCACTATTTGCATTTTATTGTTATATGCCGCTAGAAAGAGCGTACTATTATTCTCCGCGTCTTTGCTTCTATATTCGCCCCTTTTTTATCAGATATTCTATAATTTCTGCTCTACCCTAATAATGTGCGGTACATTGATAAGTGGCTAGAAATAAAGGAGTGTGTGAATTATTATCTTCGCATTCAAGATTGTCTCACTATCAAACTAAAGTTTGGACGCTTTTTTTGGAACCGTATAGTAAAGCTATGTGAAGAAGAGTGTAGCATTCTTTAACATCTCTTTCATTAATTTTTACACCTTTTGCGATCAAAAAACCTATTAATTCCGTATCATCTTGTAGCGCAGCAAGGTGCATCTGAGTAAATCCATTTTTATCTTTGGAATTAATTGTCAGCTGGTTAACAAGAAGTTTAGCAATTTTCTTGTGTCCATGCATAACAGCGTAATGCAGTGGATTTCTATTTTCGCTGTCTACAACATTAAAATCTGCCGCGTGCTCTAGCAATGACTTTGCTCTAGCTGCAGCGCCTTCTTTTGTAAATTTATGCAAAAGAGTGATTTCATTTGCATCTTTTGAGTTAATATCAAATCCACTTTCTACTAATTGGTTTATGTCTTTCTCATGCACAATACCGCCTAAACTTCTAGTAAAACCCTTTTCGCATCAATAATGCTCCCACTTAATTAAGTTCGAGTGAATCTGTAAAAGACATACTGATTGTTTATGCGGAAGGTGGTGGTTTTTTATGCGTCAAGAAGTGCGTAAGGAACAGTCTGTGAAACAAGTAATAACAGCCTGGAACAGACCATTATGCTGCGCAAGGTGTAAAGCTAATGGAATGACACCACTTGTTGTAAAAACAAATGTTCGTTCATAAATTGCAACTAGCTATAAGCACTAAGAAATTTACTAAATAAAAAAAGCAAAAGAAGCCCCGATTGGTGGCTAATTATTTATATATACTTCAAATATCGGCGTTTTTATTTTCAATGCTGCGATTCAGCTACTTTTAAATGTAAATGACTAAAACCGTAAACGTTAGGAATTTTACTGAGCGAAAAAAAGGCAAAAAAAAAACTAAGGCAGCTAGTGTTCAAATTCTCACTTATCTATTTGACGTTCTATACTATCTTAAACGACTTATAAGCACGTTTCAGCTTTTATTAGGTGAAAACTAGAAGTTTTATAAAAACATGAGGTACACATAGTACAAAATTTAAACATGAGACACCAAATACCTAAGTTTTTTGTTGTTAACCTGCACAGATCGCAAAGATAAATAGCTTTAGCATTATGGTACTAGGATTGGCGAAGGTTGTCAGTTAGTTTTTTCGCTTCTATTAAATACAACGCACTGCCAAAAACTATGCAGGAACGAACTATTTTAATTTCTCCATAAACTTCAAATTTAATGCACTAAAATATATGATTATTCCCAGCAAAACCATAGGTACTGAAAGCAACTGCCCCATAGTCAAATCAAGCCATAAATAGCCAACTTGGTAGTCTGGTTCGCGGAAAAACTCAACTATAAAACGCACTATTCCATACCACATAATTGCAGTGCCAGTTAGTGCACCACGGTATAGCCTTATTCTAGTCAAGAAAAACGGTGAATTTATAGCTGCAAAAAATAGCAGCCCTTCGAAAAATGCCTCATAAAGCTGACTTGGATGGCGTAACAAATTATCACCACTTTCTGGAAATTCCATGCCCCATGGCACAGTTGTAACTCTACCAAATAGCTCTCCGTTTATAAAATTGCCTATACGACCTAAAAATAAGCCCATTGGAACTCCACAAGAAATTAGATCCAGTGTGTAAAATATAGGAATGTTATGCCTTTTGCACGAAATTATCACTGCACACAAAACTCCTATTGCGCCACCGTGAAATGACATTCCTCCTCCCCAGGTTTTCAGTATCTTGATAGGATTGCTTATATAAAAAACTGGATCATATATCAACACGTAGCCAAGTCTGCCTCCAAGGATGATACCTACAATAATGGCTGTTAACAATGAATCGTAAAAACTCTTGGTAAATATTTTTTGGTTGTCCAACTTGTGTAAATACCAATATGCAAAAACTATGCCTAAAACATATGCCAAAGAATACCAATGTATAGAGACAGGACCGATGCTAAAAATTACTGGATTTAAAGACATACCTTGCTACAAATCATTCTTAGACAATCTACTTTTCTCACGATCCCACTCTCTCTGTTTTATGGTTGCCCTCTTATCATAGAGTTTTTTTCCTTTTGCAATGGCAATTTTAGTTTTTGCCAATCCTTTGTTATTGAAATAAATTGAAAGTGGTACAACAGTTATTCCAGCAGTTTTAATTTGGCCAATTAGTTTATTTATTTCTTTTTTATGCAGAAGTAATTTACGTTCCCTTTTCGGCTTATGGTTTCTTCTGTTTGCAGCTTTATATTCTGCAATGTGCATATTGTACAGCCATATTTCACCGTTTTTTTCGATAATGTAAGCGTTAGAAATGTTTGCTTTTCTTTCCCTCAGCGATTTAACTTCACTACTTAATAGTACCATACCTGCTTCAAATTCTTCTAAGATAAAGTATTCAAACCTTGCTTTTCTATTTTCTGCAATAACTTCCATACTTAAAGGCACCCTTGAGTTTTAATATACTACAGGATTTTTAGCTCTTGCAGCAATGTTAAAAAATAATGTTCTAAAGTTCCCACATTCAAAGGCAAATGCTTTTGGATAGGGATGTATCCGAATTCTTTTCCAAAGATAGTTGATAAAAAAAAGATATTGAAGTTATGGGGTAGAACAATTGAGGAAATTCCATGGATTGGTGCCTTAGTTGGCATTCATGTGTTATTAACATAACTAGTTTATAAAAGCAGATGTTGTAAAAAGAAACATGCTATGGTAAGACTAGAGAGTTCTAAAAAGGGTATAACTTATGCATTAGTGGATGATAAAGGTGAGTTAACAGAGAAAGATAAAGGAAAGGTTCTTGGAAGAACCTGCCAAAGAAAACACTGTAAACAAAAGGTAGTTAGCAAAAGTAATGAAGCAAAACAAGCAGTCACGGCTGGTGGTGCTAGTACAGCGTTATTAGTAAGTAGTATTGCATCTTATCCTTTGAAGATGCACAATCATAGCGGTGGTTAGAGGAATTGTTGGGCTGGCATGCATGAGTTTCATATTGTATAATGTTTTAAAGCCTAGTACCAAACTTGAGAAAGTAAAAGATGTAGAGTGTTTCCAAAAGTCACCATAGGTTGACTTGTAAGCATGGGTATTACTCTTCTTTTTGTCACCTTCAAGCCTTTTCTTGGTTGAACATTCCTTCGCTAATCTCTTTTATTTTTAGTATCAACGACTCCGGTATATACACATCAACTATATCTTCTACTGTTGAAAATAAAGCCTGGTAAGAATGCGAATTTATTATCCAATTAGGCAATATGTCTCCAGCCTCTACTTTAGACTGCTCCTCTTTTTTGTCATATGCAGTGTAGCAATATAAATGTACGGCAAAGAATAGTACATAAGAAAGCAATATTCCTCTGAGCACTCCGACAAGGATTCCAGTAACTCTATCGATTAACCCCAACCTTATGGGTGACAATATGTACATCAGCCAGTTGTTTACTATCATAAATATAAGGTTGAGTATAATAAATATAGAAATTGTAGAAAGTATATTCTGCGTAGCTTTAGAACCAAAGTATTTGCTATAGTTTATAGCGAAGAAATCATAATGATTAGCTGTCAAAAAAACCGACAAAAACAAAAACATTAGCGCGCATAATTCTTTTATAAAGCCTCTAGTTACCGAGATTATTACGCATACAACAATAATGGAAATAATTAGACAATCGAAGAGCATACTACATGCTATATGATTTTCAAGATATAATAATTGCAAACAACGAAATTGTAAAATTAATTGTATCTATGCTGCATCAACTGATCTAAATACCTAGCTATCATGTCGATTTCTAAATTTAGATAATCATCTACTTTATTATACTGGAAAGTTGTGTTTTGCCATGTGTAGGAAATAATATTAACAACAAATTCTTGGCTGGTAACTGAATTTACTGTGAGAGAAACTCCATCTAGCGTTACAGATCCCTTTTTTGCAACAAATTTAATTAACTCTTGTGAGCACGACAGCTTGATTTCATGAGAATCTAAACTTTGGTTGATTGCAAGAATTTGTGCTGTCTTGTCAACGTGACCCTGGACTAGATGGCCATCAATCCTATCACTCAGTTTCATTGCTTGTTCCAGGTTTATTTTCTTTCCTACTTTCCAATTATTTAGGTTAGTGACCTTCATGGTTTCTTGAGACACTTGAACTGTAAATACATCGTTAATTATGTCAACGACAGTTAAACACACACCAGAGCAAGCTATTGAATCTCCTTTACCTATGAAAGATAAATTTTGTGCTTTGATATGGAAGATTTGATCGGAGTTAGAGCAACTCTTGGTATCAATTAAAGTTCCAATATCTGTAATAATTCCTTTAAACACACAGTAAAATAAATGATTTTATCACAAAAAATCTTTTAAAATAGCTATCCATTAAGTGAAAACAAGAGGCTTGTTTTTACCTACCTGTTCAATAGATTCTACCGAATATTTAGAATATATAAAATAAGCTAAACTCAGAAAACATAATGTGGCTAGTATTGGCAACCATATGTTCAATGCCAACTCAACGCTCTCTCTTTTTTCTGGGGGTACTAATCCCTTTAAAATTGACACTTTTCCTAGCGGCAAATGCTACAGGCAGAGTGCTGATATAGAGGATGCTATCAACAATAGACAAAAGTAAGTCTCTTTCGAAGAAAATACGATTTTTAACAGCGGCTTGAAAGCAATTTTAGTAGTTGGTGGAGTTGTACTTGTTACTTGTGAGGGGCTTGTGGTTTTATTTGGTAAAAATTTTCACTTTCATGAGAAACGTTTTCAGGCTGTGGAGAAGGCTGTTGCATGGGAATACCTGAAACTAATTTGAGTAATTGCTCTTTTTTTTCTATACACTTACCTTATGTAAATATTCTTTACCTAAAAGTGAGTTATTAGAAGGTTGTGGCTTTTCAAGTATCTTGTAATACCTCTAAATACTTCACCTGGCTCTCATATTTTATGTAATTGCTTATCTTGAAAATAAACAATATTGAACACTGAGTTGAAAATATTGCGAAATGTTTCTAGATCCTGGTTTTTGTATCCATTTATCACTTTAACAAATATTTTATCGAGTTTTTCCCCTTGTGCTCAGCTTGATTATCTGTCACAGCTACTCTGGCATCATTTTGTGCTGTTTTACGGCTAATCGTTTTTCTTCTTCTGATAATGCTTTAGTTTGCTTTTTTGATTTCTTTCTTCTATTATCCTTAAAACAATCTATATACGACTTGGTTTGACTTATATCGGAAAGCTTTGCGGTTTTATCTGTTTCTCTTTCGCCTTTTTGTATTACCTAGTTTCGTTTTTGTCTCTTTAGGTGATTGGTAAGCTAAAGTTCTCTGTTTTCGTGACAGTTTTGGAAGCTGTCGAAAGAAAAGGGAATTCTATTAATCAAAAGATCGGGTAGGCGAAAAAAGACTGAAGCCAAGAAACATTTTCACGTATTGCAGCGACAACTATTGGTGAATGTGTAATTTGCTTTCTGTTACTTACTACATCGTGGCCAAAAGAATCTTTAATCGACGCAACTTGTTTATCTTATATGTTCTCTTCTTGAACTATATTCCGTTCTTTTCCGCTTTTAGTTTTTTCTGCTTGTAGCGTATTCTGGCTTTTCATTTAGGAATAACTTAATCTTGTGCAAATTACCTAGGTCAATGTTTTTGATATTTGTTTGCAGTTTAATTGTGATTCCTTTCAGGAGGACTTGAAGAGGAGCACTACTTATAAATTCTTCTACAGTTTGAAATTATTAACTTCGCTAGTGCTTCTCGAGCGAATGGTGCTGACCTCTACCGATTCATTAGAAAATGCTTCACTTATCCCTTAGACCTCTTCTTAAAGAACCTGAGTAAATCCTCTATTTTATACTCCTTCTCAGTTCCAGTGTTATCGTTGTGCATATCCTCTTTTATTTAATTTCTTAAATAAATTAAATAAAAAGTATAATTAATCAATAAATTAATAATTAAGATAGGACAATCTTTCAGGTTGTTGATGATATTGAAGATTTTACTATAATAAAAGTTTAAGCTAGCGTTTTTAAGATGAATAAAGATCTATTGAATGAAATACCTTTGCTTGAGGATAAAGCAGTTTCTGAAATTGAGGGTGCTTCTTCTTTGCAAGATTTGGAAAAAGTCAGGCTATCATATTTGGGAAGGAAGGGTATGATTAAAATTTATTTTGATAACTTAAAAAAGATAGAAGACGCAGAAAAAAAACGTGACTTGAGTGCAGTTATTAACGTTTTACGCAATAAGCTGGACCAGCTTATAACAAACAGGGAAACCATATTAAAAACCGAAGAAATCAACTTTAAATTACAAAACGAGGCTATTGATATCACGTTGCCCGTTAGGCCAGAAAAAATTGGCAGGATTCATCCGTTAAGTAAAGTTATAAGTGAGGTAAAACTCATTTTTGCACATATGGGTTTCAAAGCAGTCGATAGTCCTGACATTGAAGATGAGTTTCATGTGTTTGATGCGCTAAATACCCCAAATCATCATCCTGCACGGGAGGAGCAAGATACCTTCTACTTAAAGAATAAAATAAACGACAAAAGAATGGTGTTGCGCACTCATACTTCATCTGTGCAGATTAGAACCATGGAAAAGGCAAAAACTTTCCCAATTAAAATAGTGACTGCAGGTAGGGTATACAGAAATGATTTTGATGCAACTCACACTCCTATGTTTCATCAGATAGAGGGGTTATATGTCAATGAGAATATTAATATGGGTCAGTTAAAATTTACCATTCACCATTTCCTCAATAAGTTTTTTGGAGATGATGGATTAAAGATACGTTTTCGTAATAGTTTTTTCCCTTTTACTGAGCCTTCTGCAGAAGTGGATATAAGTTATGAGGGTGGTAAATGGATAGAAGTACTTGGATGCGGTATGGTACATCCAAATGTCTTTCAAAATGTTGGAATAGACCATACCAAATACAATGGCTTTGCGTTTGGCATTGGCATAGAAAGACTTGCAATGCTGAAATATCAAATTGGTGACCTAAGGGACTTTTATGATAACAAGGTCAGTTGGCTCAACCACTATGGCTTTCACTTTTCATCTTTAAGATAAGTGACAAATAAAGCTTACACATTTATTATACTTGCTGCCGGGCATGGCAAACGAATGAATTCGGACTTACCCAAAGTCCTGCATAAAATAGGCAATTTCTCTATGCTCGAGCATATCATTTACAATGCAAAACAGCTGAGCCCCGAAAATATAGCTGTTGTAGTCGATTTGCCTTTAATTGAACGGTTACAGTGCTTTGAGGATATACAATTAATTACACAAAAGTCAACACTTGGGACAGGAGATGCAGTTGAAACTGCAATAAGAAGCCTGACAAAACTGCCAGATTCAGGCATAGTTGTTGTACAGTATGGAGATACCCCACTCATAAAAAGCAGCACGATAACTAAAATGGTTAGCTCTTTAGAAGGCAAGGCACTAATTTGTCTAGGTTTTAGGGCAAGCAATAAAGAGTACGGTAGGTTAGTTATTGAGGATGGTTCCTTAAGAGAAATCGTAGAAGCACAAAATGGTGGAAATAATGATGAGGAATTCCTTGCTAATGCTGGGATAATGGTTGCATATGCAAAGAATTTACGTGAATTGGTGAGGAAAATAGAGTGTAATAAGTTGACACAAGAGTATTGTTTAACTGATATAGTCTCCATTGCCGCGAAGAGCAATTTAAATGTTGATTACGCTATTACTGACGAAGAAGAAGCAATTGGAATAAATAACAGAAATGACCTCGCAAAAGCTGAGTTTTACTTCCAAGAAAGTAAAAGAAGATTTTTTACCAACTCCGGGGTAACTCTCGTAGCTCCAGAGACTGTTTTCTTCTCTCTTGATACACAAATTGGTATGGATTCGATTGTTTACCCATACGTTTTTTTCGACTCTGGGGTAAAAGTAGGGTCTAATGCTAGAATCGGTCCGTTTGCCAAGTGTGAAGGCACAACAATTGGTGACAGTGCAATCGTGGGGAACTTTGTTGAAGTAAAAGCAAGTGATATAGGCATGAATACTAAAATAAAGCACTTAAGTTATATAGGAAATACTAAAATAGGGCCGGAAAGTAACATAGGTGCAGGTACTGTTGTGTGTAATTATGATGGAAAAAAGAAACACAAAACAAATATTGGAAGCAATTGCTTTGTTGGGGCCAATAGTTCATTGGTTGCGCCGCTTAATGTCCACGACGACTCTGTAATCGCAGCGGGTAGTGTTATAGTGGAAGATGTGCCAAAGGAAAGCCTTGCAATTGCAAGAAAAAGGCAAGTGATTAAGAAAATAAGATAGTCCTTGATTGCTGAAAAGTTTAGAAGTGGAATATTCATAAGATGTATGGTCCAAGAGTGTAATGGTATGGATTTAGTATAACAATTCTGGAGACTGTATAGCTTTGTTGCACAGCAACCGAAAGAAACCAGCGTTACTGACAAAACTCATTATAGGGTAGCTATTTAACTACCGAAGAAAAAATATGCCACAGAAAATGAAAGTCATTAACCCAAAAGAATATAATAAATTCCTCGAAAAAAGGGGAAATATTTTTTACCATATTTAATGAGGCTATCGAAAATTGTTATAATAATAGTCCAAAAATGCAAGGCGTCAACTATATTTATAGTGATAAAGTCGCGATTTTAGTGCATATAATCGCCAATCTTTTAGAATTGTATTGAGACAAACAGTAGGATTTATACAAGGATATTTGTAACAAATAGGAAAAAGATTTGGCAGTCATCAGCTATTCACAAGCTTCAAGGAGATTTAACAAACTTAATATCAAGATTAATGATTGCAGAGCTGATAAAAGCAACATAGGAGATATTGAAATTGCCATAGCAGAACAGCATTTATAACAACACTCCTACAGCTGTACGAACATTGTGCTATTAGGAGGATGTCATACCAGTGCTTGATACTG
>NZ_JADAKK010000083.1 GCF_020278625.1 Wolbachia endosymbiont of Mansonella ozzardi | reverse complement strand
TTGGATCAAGAAACTTTGAAAAAGCCATGAGCAACTAACTTAAAAAGTATTGAAAGTTGTACACTATTACTAACAATTATTCAACCATATTTTTAAAGACTGCTAGTTCAAGCAATTTTCTATATTTATTTTAAGCTAAAAAAGCGCAAGTGAAAGATTGTGACCTTCCTAAAATTACAGAATCTAGTCTGTTTAATTTAAGTAAAAATTAATTACAAAAAAAACTAGAAAAAAGTTACAAAGGTAGATTATCATGCTTTTTCCATATTCTTTCTACTTTCTTGTTTTTGAGTAGCTCTAATGCTTTGTGAAGGTGATGCCTTGTTTTACTTGGCACTATTATATCGTCAATATATCCATGTGATGCAGCAAAAAATGGATTAGCGAATTTTTCTTTGTACTCTTTAGCCAGTGTTTGTTGATCTTTTTCACGTCGAAATATAATTTCAACTGCACTCTCAGGGCCCATCACAGCCATTTCAGCAGTCGGCCAAGCATAATTTATATCACCTTTTAGATGTTTAGAGTTCATAACAATGTATGCACCACCATACGCTTTTCTAGTGATAAGGCTAATTTTCGGTACAGTTGCTTCAGCGTAAGCGTAGAGCAGCTTTGCTCCGTGTTGTATTACATTATTATATTCTTGACTTGTACCTGGTAGGAACCCAGGAACATCAATGAGTGTGATGATAGGGATGTTAAATGCGTCACAGAACCTTACAAACCTTGCAGCTTTCCTTGAAGAATCAATATCTAAACATCCTGCAAGGTGAATAGGTTGATTTGCAACAATGCCAACAGTGTTACCTTCAATTCTACCAAAACCAATTATGATATTACGGGCAAAATCAGGTTTTAGCTCAAAAAACTTCCTTTCATCACACACCTTTTCAATCAGTTCATACATATCGTAGGGAGTATTAGGACTATGAGGAATTAAAGTGCTTAAAGATTCATCAACGTCATCAATACCGTTGCAGATTGGTACAAGTTTCGGGTATTGTTGATTATTTGCTGGCAAAAAGGTAAAGAATTCTCGCATTTTTAGCAGCATTTCAACATCATTATTAAACGCAAAGTCTGCGATTCCTGTTTTGCTTGTATGGATTTTTGCTCCACCGAGATCTTCGTGGCTTACATCTTCGTAAGTGACTTTTTTTACTATATCTGGTCCGGTTATGAACATGTATGAGCTATTTTTCACCATGAAAGTAAAGTCAGTTAATGCTGGAGAATAAACTGCACCGCCAGCACATGGACCCATAATTAAAGAGATTTGTGGTACAACGCCTGATGCATTTACATTCCTTTGAAAAATTTCTCCATAGCCAGCAAGGGAATTTACTCCTTCTTGAATTCTAGCCCCACCAGAGTCATTTAGCCCGATAATTGGAGCTCTGGCATTGATTGCCATATCCATAATTTTGCATATTTTTCTTGCATGTGACGGACCAAGTGAACCACCAAAGACAGTGAAATCCTGAGAGTAAACAAAAACTTTTCTGCCGTAGATAGTGCCGTGGCCAATTACAACCCCATCACCTAGAAAATTAGCACTTTGCATGCCAAAGTCAGTTGCGTGGTGTTTTACGAATTTGTCGTATTCTTCAAACGAATTTTCATCGAGCAGTATATTCAACCTTTCTCTAGCGGTTAGTTTCCCTTTTGCATGTTGTTTGCTGATTCTATCAGAACCGCCTCCTTTTTCAGCTTCTAGTGCTTTGGCTTTTAGGTTTTCTAATATTGTAAAGTCTTGCATATCAAAAAAAAGTGATTTTCAGTCAACAAAGTATACATTACTTTTTTAAAGTGTAAAAAATTCTATTTTTAATATAGGGACTTCCTATTAAGAACCTCATTATGATTTGATCAGCCGTTACTCAATAGAAGCAAAAAAACTACTTGACAACCTTTGCCAGCCTTGCTACTGTAAAAATAAGGGTGTTTCTAACTCAAAGCTTGTTTTTGATCTCCAGGCTCAATGACAAAATTCAGTAAAAAACTCAGGGTATTTTTCAGTGGATTGTATCAAATTATAGCGGCTGCATGTCCTTTTCACTTTTTCTACATTCAGCCAAGTCCTGCTTAAACTAAGCGTCAGCAAATTATTATAACGCCAATTTAAAGTATTATAGAG
>NZ_JADAKK010000021.1 GCF_020278625.1 Wolbachia endosymbiont of Mansonella ozzardi | reverse complement strand
GCGTGATGCTGGAATGACACCATTGTTGACTGGCAAAACGGTACCCTTAATTTGTTCTATTACCATTGGTATTACAATCTAACAACTCTCCAAAATCAATTATACTTGCAAAGTAGTCACTATCTATAACATCATCACTTACACCATTAACGTGAATGAAAACTGGACGGCATGAAAAGCCTTTTGGACGGTTTAGTATATCTATTTTCGTTTGTATTTCTTGGATTATTGAATGACCGATTTTATTTTTTGAAAATTTGATTTCGCAAATGTAGAGAGTGTTGAACTTTGTTTGAATCATATAATCGATTTGACATTCAGCACTATTGCTTGTCTTCCTCTGAAAAAATGAATTTTCACTTACTATTCCATCAATTCCCAAGATATTATGTGTGCTTTTTCTATTGTTAATCACCAAATTTTCAAACTGAAGTCCGATGATTGTATGCCACTCCGGTAGGAATGTAAGTAATCCTATAGAGTAGGTGTTACAATAATTTCTCCTAGATTTTTTTCAATATATTTTAGATAAAACCTTAAATAGTTATCTTGAAATCTGTACCTTCTCAGTCGCGAATCAATACCCGTTTTTATATTCCAAGCGTGATCCTTTGCAATAAAACCAGCAAGCTCAAGCTCACATAGATACTCGGAAATGTGTCCATGTCTCGCAATGTCTAAAGCAGCACAAATTTCTTCCTGTTCTTTAGCTCTAGTAGAAAAAGTCCTGACTATTTGCTTATAAAAAGCCGTTTTTCACATGAATAAATCTAAGAATACTTGACCAAACTCCTTAACTAAAAACCACCTTTCGAGAAACAAAGCTTTTTAATATTTTCTTCAACACTATGTTTTAAGTTTACCCCTTCTAAATATTTTAGAATTCCGCCGGCACTGCGAGTACCTTAAAATTTTCATATGATGAAATATTTTTTGGCCAAAATCTATTGCAATCAGAAAGCGCTAATTTCCCGAGTGTCAAAGTCAATGATATCCTTCCTACAAAATCAGCACTACTTAAGTATGTTTTTTTCGGTCCAAGATGATGCAGATCCACACAAAAAAAATTAACTTGTTATTATTTTTTAGCTGTGTCTCCCAAAAACTCTTTATTTTGCCTAAAAAAGTTGGATCTTTTGACCCCATCCAAGAGATTTTATCAAATAGCAGTAATATTTTCCCTGATAGTAGACGCTTGCCAACTGTCCATGGTAAATCGCTCCAGTCATCATACTAGCAAAAGGCATATTAAATTACCTAGCAATTTGCCCAGGAAATTCATTAAATTGGTGAGACATTATAGTATGCTTTTCTGGTAGTAAACCTATAAATGAGTAACATTACTCAAAATGCTTACCGAACTCTTGAGTTAATCGACTTTCTCCTATACGACGCCTTCCTTTGACTACAACAAAAGAAGCGGTGTTTTTTTCTTTAAGCTCCTGTAATTACTTCAACTCAGCTTGCCTACCAATAAATGTATAGAGACATAAAATACGGAATGTAAATCTTTGTCTCTATGTATGAACTATAAAATTGGAGACGTAAATAAATAACTGTGATCTTTGTTTCCACTTTCTCTGGATGAGGTAAACCACACCTATCTAAAAACAAACTACAACTGTTCCTTCGGAGTAAGTTTAACTAATTTTAGAATGATTTTACATAAACCATTACAAAATGCCAAGAAGTAAATTAACAACAGAAAAAATAACATGAAAATCTTTTTACCTTCAAAAGTATGCTATTTAATATAGTTTAAATCATCTAAATAGATTTATGTTGCGTATAGCCTTATTCTTTATACTATCGGCAATACTAGTAAGCTGCGGTCTGCAAAAACCTGCACCTGTGCTGCTTAAAGGTGAAGAGTTTTATGGAAAAAGAGACCTAGAATATATAAGGGAATACCGTTTAGTTAGAGAAGATGTTGATCCTTCAATAAGAAAAGAGAATAGAAAAGCTGTCATGGATAAGGTATATAGAGATAACAATAAAGCGCGAAATGTGGAAATTGATATGGTAAATTGTAAATTTGTAATGCCAATTAAAGGTACTGTTATTTCAACTACTTCCTCTGATGAAGTATGCAGAGATGGAGTAAAAATTGCTGCTCAAGGCGGAACGAGTGTGGTTGCTTCTGCACCTGGTAAAGTGATATATGTAGGCAAAGGGCTGAGGTGGTATGGAAATTTAATTATAGTAGAGCACAGAGATAATTATGTGACTGTGTACTCCTACCTAAAAAACATACACGTTGAAATTGGTGATAAAGTAAAACAGGGTCAGGTAATTGGATCTGCAGGTAAGTCAAGTACGCAGGATAAAGATCCGCAGATGTGCTTCACAATACGGCATAACGGTCAAGCGGTTAATCTTTTGAAGCATATGAACTGTAATTGAATTCAGATTTATATGAAATATGATTTTAAAAACGTTGAAAAATTTTATCAAGATAAGTGGAATTTTTCTGTAAGCGAAAATAGCAAGCAAGAGAAATGTTACGTGCTGGAGATGTTTCCATATCCATCTGGAAAAATTCACATGGGACACCTGCGTAACTATACAATAGGAGATGTGATAGCACGTTATAAGAGAGCTTACGGATTTGAGGTCTTGCACCCAATTGGCTGGGATGCATTTGGGTTGCCAGCTGAAAATGCAGCAAGGGACAATAATATTAGCCCTGCGGAGTGGACGAAAGAGAATATAGATAATATGCATGCACAGCTTAGATCTATAGGTCTTTCTTATAACTGGGAGCGTGAACTCTCCACATGTGAGCCTGACTATTACAAACACGAACAAAAATTTTTCCTGGACTTTCTAAAGCACGGACTTGCTTACCGAAAAGAGTCGTGGGTTAACTGGGACCCGGTAGACAAAACAGTGCTTGCAAATGAACAGGTGGTTGATGGAAAAGGGTGGCGTTCAGGTACAGTTGTTGAAAAACGTAAGTTATCTCAATGGTTTTTGAAGATTACTGATTTCGCTGAAGATTTACTCAAGTGTTTGCAAGATTTAAAAAATTGGCCAGAGAAAGTTAAAACAATGCAAGAGCGCTGGATAGGAAAGTCCGAAGGGGTTACCATAGAGTTTGAAATAGTTGGTCTAAATAAGAAGTTAAAGATTTTTACAACCTCTCCTCATACTTTGTTTGGAGCTTCTTTTCTTGCGGTAGCAGCAGAGCACCCTATTGTGCAGGATATCACGCTTCCAGATGCTCATGAAGTTTTGTCATCCCAGTACTTCGACACTAGGATCCAGCAAAAAGATGAATGGATTACAGCGTCACGCGCTGGAATGATAATTGATGATATAAACCCAAATGGGGGAAATGACGAAAAATTTGGAATTTACACCGGATTGAATGCTAAACATCCATTTCTTGACAAGGAATTGCCTCTCTATATAGCGAATTTTGTATTGATGGAATATGGAGAAGGTGCAATTTTTGGATGCCCTGCACATGATCAGCGTGATTTTGAGTTTGCACAGAAATATGATTTGCCGATTATTCCTGTAATTTGTAGAGAAAGCGCACAAGCCACAGAGACCTTAAAAGAAGCATACACCGACGATGGAGCGATGTTCAACTCTGAATTCTTAAACGGATTAACTGTCAAAAAAGCAAGGGAGGTAGCTATTAAAAAGCTTGAAGAAAAAGGAATAGGCAAAAAAACGATAAACTATCGTTTACATGATTGGGGAATTTCAAGGCAACGTTATTGGGGATGCCCTATACCTATAATATATTGTAAGGATTGTGGAACTGTGCCAGTGCCAGAAAAAGACCTTCCCGTAGTTCTGCCAACGGATGTAGAATTTAAAAGTGGTGGCAATCCACTTGATAAACATCTAACATGGAAATTCGTTGACTGTCCAAAATGTGGAAAGCAAGCAGAGCGTGAAACTGATACATTCGACACCTTTTTTGAATCTTCCTGGTATTTTGCTGCATTTTGTAGTGAAAATAAGTCTATCAATAAGGATGCATGCGATCGTTTTATGCCTGTAGATTATTATATAGGTGGAATAGAACATGCGATCTTGCACCTGCTCTACTCACGATTTTTCTGCCGTGCCTTGACCAAATGTGGTTACCTTAATATTAAGGAGCCTTTCTCTACTTTGATCACTCAAGGAATGGTCTGTCATGTAACTTACAAAGATGAGAATGGTAAATGGCTTTTTCCTGAAGAAGCAAAGGAATTGATGGCACAAGGCGCTGAGGTTCAAGCTGGAAAAGTCGAGAAGATGAGTAAATCAAAAAAGAATACAGTTGATCCAAACTTTATCATAGAAAAATACGGTGCTGATACTGCTCGCTTATTTGTATTATCTGATATTCCTTCAGAGAAAGATATAGAATGGTCCGATGATGGCGTGGAAGGTTGCTCTCGCTACATAAATAAATTGTGGCGCATGGTAATGCAGCTAAGACCTGTGAATATTCACTATGATAATGAAAATGTCACAGCTAAACTTCTAGAATACAGAAAAAAAATACATAAACTCTTACACGGAATTACAGATGACTTGGAAAGTTGCAGATTAAACTGTGTAGTGGCAAAATTCCGTGAAATGACAAATTTAATAGCTGAAATAGATGTGAAGAATGGAAAATCTCTTATTGATGAAGGTATATGTATATTAATCAGAGTAATCGAACCGTTTATACCACACCTGGCTGAAAACTTATGGCAAGAAATAGGAGGCGAAGGTATGCTATGTCTACAATCTTGGCCAAAAGCTGTTGAATCGTTATTGATTGATGATGTGGTAACTGTGGCAGTTCAGATCAATGGAAAATTACGTACAACAATCGGAGTGGCAGCTGACTTATCTCAAGAAGAGTTAAAGAAAATAGCAATAGACTCTGTGTCCAATAGGATTGATCAAAGCAAAGTTCGTGCTATATATGCTGTACCAAATAAGGTAGTAAATATAGTTATATAAAAATCTGAGCAGCGGTCCTTAATTTCATGGTTATACTTTTTTTGACATGCGATTATATTCTTTTTAATATAAGGGTTATATACTTGTACATTATATATGTTTTTTTTGTATGAGGAGTTATATGAAAATGAAGAGATTATGCGTCTTAGCTATGAGACTCACTTCATCTCTAGCAGGTGCAGCTGGTAATGTAGCGGCTAATTTAGAAGGTCAATACTACTCAGGGTTAAACTTTGATGCTGGATGGGGTGGTGGCTTTGTAATGAAACCTAGCGTCGTTTTTGGTTACTATCATGACAAAAACTTTAAATTTGAACTTGAGGTTCTTAGTAACATTAACAACATTGCTAGTGAAGGCATGGTAGTAGGAACTAGCCTGCTGGAAAACTACCGCTTTTATCCTGATCTTGATATTGACCCTGTTAAGCTATACGTCAGTAGAGGTTTAGGTGGATATGTCAAAATATTGACTCCTTTTGGCTTTGGTGGCGGCAGTGTAAGTGCTACAAGTGTTGGAGGTGGTGATGAAACAGGTGGTGGTGATATAGGCAATAATGCAGAAGACTTCGATAATGCAGAAGTTGGTTAGGGTGGAGCTATAAGTAGGAACTGTTTCAGATATTTATGGTACAGAAACCCCTGGTCTACCTTCAGCAGGCAAAATACTAGGTTTTATTTCCTATAAACTAAAGGTCGGGGTTGATTACGAGGTTACTCCATAGATAGTTGGTGCAGTTGGTGTTACTATAGGTGAGTAGTCAAGTGGTTTTAAGCCACCAGTAAAAATGCCAGACGCAACTTTAGAGGTAGGAGTGCATTATAATTTTTGATTAAGTTTTAGTTTCCAGAACTATATTTAGTATTTGGATGTGATCTAAAGAACATCTGACTATGTATGCTCGGGACAAAAAATTTATTGCCAGCAAACAGAGTTATCTAGCTTTTTAGGCGCTCATCCCTTCTTAATCCAGTCTGTTGTAAGGAAAGACAGACATAGTATGAGGCCGTATGAAAATGAAGAAATTGTTTGCACTTGCTGCACTGCTTACTTCATCTTTAGCAGGTATAGCAAAGGGTGCAGCTTGATTTAGAAAATAAATACTACACAGGTTTAACTTTGGTGCTGGGTAGAGTAATGGCTTTAAAACGAAGCCTGGAGTTGTTTTTGGTTATCGTTATAACAAGAGATCTCAGTTCGAACTTGAGATTCCTGGGCAAGGTTCGGTCATTGAAGAGAATAGGGGCTGGCATATTAGCAAATTATCGTTATTATCCTAATCCTGATACTAATCCTGTGAAACTTTATGCTAGTATAGGAATTGAAGGATATCTGCAAACAGTACCTTTTGGGTTCAGTAGCAGTGAAGATCTAACAAAAGAAGAATCACAAAAAGGCAATGACAAGAAGTTTATATATTTTTGACCTGTTTGGCGTATTGAAACCTTACTAGGGACCTTTTTGAAGACTTCATAGGAACAAAAAAAAGAGAAAAAAAGGATATAAGAAAGCCACCGATAAAAGAAAAAACAGAACCTACAGCAAAAGACAAAACTACCGGTGGAAGAAAAACCAAAACCTACAACAGAAGGCAAAACAAAACCACTAACGGTAGAAAACGACAACACCTACGACAGAGGAAAAGCTAAAACCATCTGTGACAAAGGAAATAACAACTACAGTGACAGACGAAACAAAACCTTCAGTGAAAAAACAAGATAACACCTCCATTGACAAAAGAAATAACAACTACAGTAGCAGATGAGAAAAAAATGTTACCTCTAATAGATAAAATACTGGGTTCTATTTCCTATAAACCAAAGGTTGAGGTTGATTATGAAATTACTCCACAGATAGTTGATGCGGTTGGTATCACCATGGGCGGACAGCTGAGTGGTTTTAAAGCAACCAATAAAAATGCCAGATGCAACTTTAGAGGTAGGAGCACGTTATAATTTTTAGTATTAATTATATATTTTTAGTATTTGTGTAAAAAAGAGACTGAAAATGTACTTCTTGCATAACTAAATTAGGCAAAGAAGGCAAAAGAAGCCCTATTCAGTATTTATTTTCAGTATTGGCGTTTTTATGTCTTAAACGCTGCAATTTAGCTGCTTTTAAACACAACTAACCTAAGCTATAATATTTAGGAAATTTACCAAGTAGAAAAAAAAACAATAAAACCCTGAAGTAGTTAGTTATTCCTTTCTCTATTTTAAAATCCGGCGTTGGTGATGTCTTAAACGACTTATAAGCGCGTTTCAGCTTTTATAGGTAAAAACCCGAAGTTTTAAAAAGACATGAAGTACACATAGTGCAAAAAATTAAATAATAGTACACAAAATACAAGTTTTCTTGTCATTCTAACCTGCACAGATTAGGAAGTTAAACAAATAGCCTAATTACTATGACAAGGGTGAAAGCGAAGGTTGTTAAGTAGTTTTTTTATTTCCATGGCTTAGGCAACTATTTGGACAACAAACATTAGACCTTATGCCTCTTGCCCTCAAATTCGCATAAATCATGAATTATGCACGTTTCACACGAGGGTTTTTGTGCTTTGCAAACGTATCTACCGTGCAAAACCAGCCAATGATGAGCATAAAGCAGATATTTTTTTGGAACTACATTTAAAAGAGATTGCTCCGTTTTAAACACGTCTTTTTCTTTCACAAGACCCAATCTATTGCTAACTCTAAAAACATGAGTATCAACTGCCAATGTTGGAACGCCAAGCCCTGAATTTAAGAACACATTAGCGCTCTTTCTCCCAACTCCTGGCAAAAACACCAAGTCGTCAAAATTTGTAGGAACTTTGCTATTGTACTGCTCAGCTAATATTTTGCTGAGTTCAATTATGTTTTTTGCCTTGGAATTGTACAAACCAATACTGCTTATGCGTTTCTTTAGCTCATTTTGTCCCAATTCCAGCATCTTTTCTGGTGTATCAGTGATGCTAAACAGCTCTTTTGTAATTTTATTAACGCTCACATCAGTTGTCCGTGCTGACAAAACTATCGCAACCAGCAATGTAAAATGATTGGTATAATTTAACTCTATTTTCGGTATAGAATTCGACTGCTTGAACTTTTCAAATATCAATTCTATTTTTTTTGAATCCATTTTATCTATAGCATCTTTATTTAAGAAAAAAAACCCTCTTTCCCATCATACAGATACAACTTATCCATTTTCACCACATCAAAGCTATTTTCTTCAAGTTTGACTAGCAGGCTATTTATATCACTATTTGTAATAGTTTTCTTTTCATTATTTGCAATAAACCTGCAGGTTATTTGATCACTTAAAGATTTTGGACTTCCCGGCCAAATTGCAAGACCTTTTGAGTATATTGCTATAATTTTCAGATTACTCGATTCAAACAACTTCACTATCTGATCAAAATCAGCTGACTTATTCCAGGCAAGTGTTATATCGCTACCAACCAGCTTTCTAATTTTGTAGCTCTGATTAAAGTCACCTTGCGTTTTATTTACTTTACTATCCAAGCTACTGCCAACTATAAGCTCAGATAACGTTGTGGGTTTTTTCCCTAGATTATCTACAACAGCTTCTGCAAATTTTTTGGTACCAACTTTCTGCTTGCTCCTTTTCTCCTTATATAAATCGGCAGTGTGTATTCCATCCTCTAAAGTCTTCAGCCATGCATCGTAAATCAGTTTTGCAGTACCCACTTGACCCGTATAAATTAGCATATGCACTGCAGCATTTAAAAGCCCTGAAGGATTAGCCATGTTTTTTCCTGCAATATCAGGAGCAGAACCGTGTACTGCTTCAAACATTGCGTATTCACTCCCTATATTGCTGCTTCCGGCTAACCCTACAGAACCTGAGGTTTGTGCTACTATATCTGATAATATATCACCATACAAGTTCTCAGTTACTATAACATCGAATTTCTCAGGTTCTGTAGCAACACGTGCAATTCCAATATCAACTATATAATGTTCCGCCTTTATATCCGGATATTCTTTTGCAATACAATCAAATGCTGCGTGAAAAGCGCCGTCTGTCATCTTCATTATGTTGTCTTTAGTCAGGCAAGTTACTTTCTCTCTATTGTATTTTTTCGCATATTCAAAAGCGCACCTGCATATCTTCTCTGAACCGGGTCTAGTAATAATTTTAGTGCACTGGTAAGAGTCACCAGTGAGTCTATGCTCTATCCCCGTGTAAACGTCTTCCTCATTTTCGCGTATTACAACGACATCAAACTTATCGAATTTACTTTCTATAACAGGATGATACGAAATACAAGGTCTGATGTTTGCATATAGCTCTAGATTTTTTCTGAGTGCAACATTTAAGCTTTTGTGTCCTTTACCTTGAGGAGTTGTTGTTGGAGACTTAAGTAATATCTTTGTCCTCTCAATAGACTCCCAGCCACTTGGAGAAATTCCGTGAGACCATTTCTTATTATAAACACGCTCTCCTATTTCAATAACATCTACTGAGATCTTTGCTTCTGCTTCGCGCAATATCGATAGCACAGCTTCCATAATCTCCGGTCCGATACCGTCACCATATGCAACTGTGATTGGTGTTGACATAACTCTCCTAACTATAAATGACCTAATGTTAATTCAAATGGTAGAGTGACACAAGTAGCTAATATTTTCCAGGTTAGCATATTTACGATTATTTAATAACATACCTTTATACTGGTTGCTTAATCATAGAACATGGAAAGTATATGAATACTGAAATAAGTTATGCCGGAATTCTTAGGCGAGTTTTAGCAAGTGTGATCGACGGTGTTTTATGGGTAACAATAGTACTTGTTATAAGCTTCTTTCTATATCTTCTACATCATTCATCTACACCATACAATGATACAGGTGATACTTACAAAGCAGCTGTCCGTATGACAATTGCTAAGGTAATAGTACCAGTATGTATGATGTTTAATATGCTAATGACAACGAGACTTGGTGACACTCCAGGGAAACTACTGTGCGGCATATATATAAAGATGCAAGTACATTCATAAATATTACCCAAGTGTAAGCATTAATTAGGTATACCCTCATCTAAAATTCCTGTCTTGAATCTATATTAGGTTGCGTGCTTATTGTAGGAACTATAAGAGAACTTTATGATGAGTATATTTTTGAATGGTGGTTTCTACTTTTAGAGAAATTAGTTCTTATAGCAACAGCTATAGCTATAATACTAATTTTCGTGTTAGCAATACTTGACAGACACAAACAGACTGTATATGACAAAATTGCAAAAACGTTAGTGATAGACTATAAACTTAAAAACTAACTTCTCTTTACAATTTACGGTTATTTAATAACGCGTCTTATACTGATAATAGCATTATAAAAATACATGAATACTGAAATAAGTCACGTAGAAATTCTTAGGCGAGTTTTAGCATTTGTAATTGATTATATTTTAGCACAGGGTATAGGTTTTGTTATCGGGTCTATAATTGGATTTACCTTAACATCTTTTCTATCATTCGATGTAACTGAAATGACCTTAGGTAAAGTAATGATCATACAAGTAATAGCATTTATACTAGAGTTAACATTTTTATACCTTGATGATAATAGAATTTAGTGGAACTCCAGGACAATTATTACTTCGCATGCGTGTAAAAGACAAAGATACACTTAAAAAAATCACTCCAATGCAAGCAATAACCAGAACAGTAGCTTTTGAAGTGTTGTATTTTATAATTTGTTACACACTACTTAATAACCTCATTTTGTCTTTAGCTACACTAATCTTGACCTTGGTGTACGCGATAGGTGATAGACATAAACAAGCTTTTCATGGCAAAATTGAAAAAACAGTAGTAATAGACTATAAACCCAAAAACTAACTTCTCTTTATAACTTACGGTTATTTAATCACTGATATGATATATTAAGTAATCGTATTTGGAGGGAATATGGATACTAGATAAGTTACGCAGGGGTTACAAGATGTAATGTGCAGCTGTAATTGATTACTTTATCCTGCTAGCAGTAATATGTCTAATCATTTTTCTTTTTATGATACTAAGTTATATTACTGACAGAGAAGAGGCTTTTGATTCTAACGTATATAAGCTATTACACGTGCCCTTCACAGTGATATTTACCTTAGTATTAGAAGCACTATTGACAACAAGATTTAAGGTACCCCAAAACAATTATTATGTGGTACCCATATAAAAAATGCGAACACATTTAAAAATGTTACCCTAATACAAGCAATAATCGAGGTGTGTTTCTAGAGAAGGCATTCTAATACCAATTCCCATTACATAGAAAGCGTATGGACAATAATGCCACTTTACCGCGCCATTTTACTCACTTCAGTATGAGCCTTTTCCTCGTTATTGTCCTATGTAATGAGAATTGGTATTAATTAACCAGCTCAGAGAATTACCCCTTGTCATTTGTGGTGTACTGCGTTAACATTTACGTGTTGATCCAGAAGATATTGATGAATAATATTGTAATTGTTGGTCTACAGTGGGGTGATGAAGGAAAGGGTAAAATAGTAGATTATCTTTCTGAGAATGCAGACGTAGTCGTGAGATTTCAGGGTGGAAATAATGCAGGGCATACTATAGTAATAGATGATAAAGTTTATAAATTAAATTTACTACCTTCCGCTGTTTTAAGGATGGGCAAAATATCTGTTATAGGAAACGGTGTTGCTCTTGATTCACATGCTCTAATCTCGGAAATAGAATCATTAAAAACTAGAGGAATAGATATCAATCCTAACAATTTGATTGTATCTGAAAGCTGCCCATTAATACTTAGTGTACATAAGGACAAGGAAAAATTATTTGAAAATTTAAACGGGAATTACAAAATTGGCACAACAAACAAAGGAATAGGGCCGTGTTATGAAGATAAAGTTGGAAGAAGAGCTATACGCCTTTGTGACTTAGAAAACGCAGATGAGCTCAATAATAGAATGGATGCTCTTCTGAATTACCACAATGCTATCAGGAAAGGCCTAAGCTGTCGGATAGTGAAAAAAGAGGAAATATTAAAGGAAATCGAGGAGATCGCAAAGAAGATTCTTCTATACAAAAAGCCAGTGTGGAAAATATTGAATGACCTTACAAAAGAAGGTAAGAAAATAATATTTGAAGGTGCCCAAGGCACATTTTTAGATATCGACCATGGGACATACCCTTTCGTTACTTCAAGCAATACCTTAGCATCACAAGCAATAACAGGCTCAGGATTGTTTTCCAATGCTTATGTTATCGGTGTAGCAAAAGCTTATACAACAAGAGTAGGCAACGGACCATTTCCTACTGAGCAGAAAAATGAAGTGGGAGATAGCTTATTTGCTATAGGCAAGGAGCTTGGAACAGTGAGTAATAGAAAAAGACGCTGCGGGTGGTTTGATGCAGTTTTAGTGCGCCAGGCAGTGCAACTCTCTGGAGTTTCAAGTATTGTATTAACTAAACTAGATATTCTTGATTCTTTTGACGTAATAAAAATATGTACTGGTTATAAGTGCAGTGGAAGGATATACGATCACCTGCCTGCATCACATTCAATACAAAGAAAATTGGAGCCGATATATGAGAAATTTCCCGGTTGGAAAGAAAACATTCAGGGTAAAAAGTCAGTTGAGGAATTGCCTGCAAATTTGATGAAATATGTGAGAAAAATAGAAGAATTAATAGGTGTACCAGTTTATCTAGCTTCAACCAGTCCAAAGAGAGAAGACGTTATAGAACTTAAGGATTTTAAGCTTTCTGAGAATATTCTTGCGTCTTAATTAACTGTTATCCAATAAAAAACGCTCATTTGGCGAAAAAAATACTTCCATGACTTCAAGCATTAACTTATTATACAAAACAGCTATGCATAACAATGTATGGTGAAGGTAAATTTAGTGTATGAAGAAAGCGAAAAAGCTGAACTCAAGCCTAACGCTTACAGTTATTTTCAACATTTCATTGTCAGGGTTTGTGAAGAGTAAAGTTTTTAATAGCCTGATTGTTCTTAGGTAGGTATGTTCTGCTTAAAATAGTATTGATGTAGTGGGGTATAGTATGCACGTTTATTGTGAGTCTGAATCACTAGAATATATGTTAAGGGAAATTCCCCGTGCATTATGCAATTTGCAAACACTGTATGAATATACACGTTAGATTGGCAAAAGGATAGCGGTTACCAATGTGATAATAACATTAATCATATAAGGAAGTTTAAGCCAGAAATTGTTCAGTTTGCACTGCCTTTACTTAACAATCTTGAACACCTTGTTAATGCAATGAAGGAAAAAAGTTCTACCATTAGGAACTCTACTATAATGAAGTTTCTCCTCTCAATTGCGAAAAATGATAAACTACGTAAAGAGTTAGAAATTTTAAGTAATCTTATCAGGAGTTGTGATTGCATACCTGGTTCTGCCGATTATGAAAAGCTTTGTTCTCAGTTAAATAAGGTAATGACAGATTTTGAACTGCCAAATCTAGAACATAAAATATACTTTTTAGAACTTCTGAGCAAAAAAATAGACTTTGCTGTTATAAAGGCAGGTCATGTGACTTTTGTAGAAAGGGATGATAACAGTAGTTATATGGAATCTTATGAAAACATGTGGCTTTCTTATGATATAGTACATGACACAAATTTAAGACAAGTGTTTATAGATGAAGCAATAAATTAGGTAGGTAAGCCTTTCAATGAGAAATTTAGGAAAGACATGAGTAAATACATAGAATTGTCACAAGAGGGAAAAAGTATTGCAAGTAGGTATTTTGAAAAAAATAAGTTTTCAAGCTTACTGTGAAGAAACTGACAATGCTAATAGAGCCTTAAGCGTTAATCTATTGACTACAATGGAAGTGAGCTAATTAAGATTGGTGATATTTTACAGCAGGAAAAAGATATTAGCAAACTGGATATCTACTGCAACAAAAACCTTGAAATACGTGCTTATAAAGAAGATAAGAAAAGATACTGCAAATTTGAAAAGGGTGCATGTTATCAAATGACAAGTAAGTGGCCTATATAAAGATGAGTCCGGGAGAGTAGCTCTAACTTGTATCATGGTTATGGATGTGAGTAGTGAAGGCATAACTGAAATAACTAGGTTTAGTGGGATCTAATGGTGAGAATTGTACGTTATTGCTAGAGGAGAATATGGAGTTCATAGAACGAAATAAGGAATTATACATTCAAGGCTCACCTTTATACAAAGCTGTGGAAAAATTCTTGGAAATGCAGCATAGTAGAGAAAGATGATACGAATGGGTGGATTGCCTGATGACGTACTTGGAGGTAATATTGGTGGTAATCCTACCGCTAATAGTGGGTCATCAGGAGTGCATGAAGAACAGCCTAATCTTGGCAAGAACAATGAGAATATGGGTCGTGATACAGGAAATCAGCCCAGATATATAATAGAGGTACATCTGGTACCTAGAACCGGCACGCCGCCAACATATAAAACAACGTTGTATGTAAAGATTGTAGACAACTCACAAATCAAAAAAAATTCATATGAAGATAATATCAAAGAGCTTAGTGAAAACCCAGAATTTATTGAATGCACATTAGGTCTTGAGGTTGTTTTCGAAGGTGATAGGATTGATAGTCATGCTGGCTAGTTTCCCAGTTCTTACTATGCCTTCTGCCACGTCAGGGAACACATATAGTTCTCCTGGGTCTTAGCTATGGAATGTATCCTGAGCTAACATAGTTAGAGCTTATGTCAAACTCTCCATCTTATATTGAGGATCAGATGCAACACCATATACTCTATTTGGTGGGGCAATTTCGTTTTTTATGCCAAAGGTGGTACCTTCAGTTATTGCTGCAAGCACTTTTTCAAGGTTACAATCTGCTCCAGGGACGCGGTGTTCTAGGCGACATTTATCGCCAGAATTGAGTATTCTTATTGCAGCAGTTCTATTGTTCACGCCCCAACTAACTGTAGTTGGAGTATAAATGTCCGGATATTGGAATCTAAAATACGAATCATCATTTGGGGCAAAAAATAACATGTGTTTTTTCATCATAGCGCATAATCCACCAATACTATGAATCAAGTAATCACTATACTTTTGTTCACTACGGTAAAATAAGTTGCTGTTGTTTGAATCGACCAAATTAACATGCACGTTTAATGCACTGCCTGCTCTATCTAAGTAAGGTTTTGCTTTGAAGGAAGCTTTCCCACCAAGTTTTTGTGCTGTTTCAGTAATCAGCTCTTTTGCTAACTCAAAATGCTTGACTAAGTTATTAGAATTGGTGTAACAACCACTTTTTATCTCATATTGATGTATGGAACTCTCTTTCTCACAGAAAAATCCAAGTGAAGCTATTCTATTTTTAATATTACTAAGAAATAAATGCTCTCTTTCTATTTCTTCAATGTAAAATTCTAGCTCAATACCAAGCTTAGCATGATAACTTAAACCACTTAATATGATCATAGATTTGTTTCAGTAAATTTATATTAGGTTAGTTACATTTATATAAGCACCTTACTTTTTTGCCAATAAACTTAATATCTTATTTATACATAATACATTATTATTTTTTAGCATGCTGCTAATCTCTAACGCAAGCGAAGTTTCATTTGTTGAAAGAAAAATGATCAATTTTAGTGATTTTATACCCTTTACAATTCATCAAAAATCACCATAATTTTTAGTGTGTATTAAGTAGTGTTAGCTTTTTACTTTGTAGTAAGCTATTGATTGTCTTGTATTTTTCTAGTTATTGCTTTTTTCTTGGTGTAATATATGAGCTTGATTAACCCTAAGGTTTCTACTATGTTTTTTGACCAAATTGTTACAGTAACAGATCACAATATTGCTTGGGAAAAAATCCAAAATTGCCTTTATAATCTTTATGGAGAGGCAACATATAACAGCTGGCTAAGTTCACTTAGATTTGTCAGTAGTATCAATGGAGAAGTTTTGTTGTCTGTGCCAACAAGATTTATAAAGGAGTGGATTATGGTTCACTACATGGAAAAAATGCTATCATTATGGCAGAGTGAGGATGAAAGTATACGTTCTATTGATATTCAAGTAATCGAGGAAAAGAATCAAAACCCTAACACTATATCAAAAAACAGGGAGGAAAGTAATCATAGTCTTGGTTCACCGCTGGATACGAGATTTACCTTTGATAATTTTGTGGTAGGCAAGCCAAATGAGTTAGCATTTACAGCTGCAAAGCGTGTGGCAGAGTCTATAGATCCAATACCAGGAAGCAACCCTCTATTTCTATATGGTGGAGTGGGTCTTGGTAAAACACATCTGATGCATGCTATAGCTTGGCACATAGTCAATTCTCCATCGGTAAAAAGAAAAGTAGCATATTTATCAGCAGAGAAATTTATGTATCAATATATTACAGCACTGCGAAGTAAAGATATTATGTTGTTTAAGGAACAATTTAGGTCAGTAGATGTATTGATGGTAGATGATGTACAATTTATCAGTGGTAAAGATAGCACACAGGAAGAATTTTTTCACACCTTTAATGCGCTAATAGACCAAAATAAACAATTGGTTATATCGGCTGATAGATCTCCTAGCGATCTTGATGGAGTAGAGGAAAGAATAAAATCGCGTCTTGGTTGGGGGTTGGTGGCGGATATTAACGAAACAACTTTCGAATTAAGGCTTGGTATATTGCAGGCCAAAGTGGAACAAATGAGTATGTATGTTCCAGATGATGTTCTGGAGTTTTTAGCGAGGAATATAAAATCTAATATAAGAGAGTTGGAAGGAGCATTGAATAAAGTTGCTCATACTTCGTTGATTGGGAGGAGTATGACAGTAGAGTCGGCCAGTGAAACTTTAGCAGATCTTCTTAGATCAAATCATAAGTCAATTACAATAGCAGAAATACAAAAGAAAATAGCTGAGTTTTTTAATATAAAAGTTGCAGATATGCACTCCAATAGAAGGCTTCGTGGTCTTGTAAGGCCAAGGCAAATAGCTATGTATTTCGCTAAGAAATTTACACAAAAAAGCCTACCAGATATTGGAAGAAGCTTTGGTGGCAGAGATCATGCTACTGTTATACATGCAGTAAAACAAATAGAAAACTTTATAAAAACCGACTCAAATTTTGCTGATGAAATTAATCAGTTAAGGAAAATGTTTAAGTAGAGGTTAGGTTACATAGGCCTTATGTTTGCGCTTGGGCTGCAATGGGCTACAAGCATAGCTTTTAGTAGCGCGTTGGATTCAATAAGAAACGAAAAAAACTACTTAAAGATTCCTCCGGTTTCCTTATCATAGTATTGA
>NZ_JADAKK010000082.1 GCF_020278625.1 Wolbachia endosymbiont of Mansonella ozzardi | reverse complement strand
GGCAAATTTCTTAAATATTATAGCTTAGACTAGTTGCGTTTAAAAGCAGCTAAATCACAGCGCTTAAGGCACAAAAACGCCAATACTGAAAATGGATGCTGACTAGGGCTTCTTTTGCTTTTTTTTTTCGTTTAGTACATTTCTTAATCATAAAGATTATACCAACTTTCATTATCAAATAAGATGTATAATAAATTCGCTACATCTTTAATCGTGAGGAAACTTTTTTAATTTAGATACAATTAAGCCAACTTCACCTAACCTACAACGATAGTGGTGCTTTATAACATTATACCACTTTAACTTTAAATATATTAAAGCTAACAACTCACCAAAATAGCCTATAAGATAGTGTAACTCATTTATCATAAGAAAAAAATTATGATAATAATTAACTCTTTGTAACTACTTTATTTTCTTCTTTATTTTTACTGTAAATCTTACCTTTTGCTTTAATATCCCTGTCAACTAGTTCTATCACTGCCATTAAAGCACGATCACCCTTTCGAGTGTTGAACTTTATTATCCTAGAATACCCACCTCTACGATCTTGATAACGACCAGATAAAACATTTAATAACTTACCAACTGCCAACATATTATTATGAAGGCGTGAAAGCAAAAGCCTCCTACCGTATAAAGTATTCTTATTCTTAGCAATTGTAATAAATTTTTCCATATATGGACGAAGTTCTTTAGCTTTTGGTAGAGTAGTTATAATTTGCTCATGGTTAATTAATGAGATAGATAGGTTCTTTAACATTGATAACCTATGTCCAGTGTGACGAGACAGTTTGCGCTTTTTTATTCCATGTTTCATATATTACCTAATCTTCATCAGTATGTTGTCTAGCCAATTCATCTATATCTTTAGGTGGCCAATTTGGAACATCCATACCCAAAGACAAGCCGAAATTACTTAAAACTGCCTTAATCTCATTCAAGGACTTTCTACCAAAATTAGCAGTTCTTAACATTTCACTTTCTGTTCTCTGCACAAGATCGCCTATATAAGTGATATTTTCATTTTTCAAGCAATTATGTGACCTAACAGACAGCTCCATCTCGTCCACTTTGCTCAATAAGATAGGGTCGTAGCCCAAGTCCCTATAACCATTAGATGAGGAAGCCTGTGATTTTTTATAACTTACGTCAGAACTAATAAAAGGCTGAAGTTGTTCCTGTAATATCCTTGCAGCAGAGTCAACAGCTTGACTTGGAGAAATTGTACCATCAGTCTCAATTGACAATATCAACTTATCCTTATCAGTAACTTGACCAACACGACTATTCTCCACCTTATATGAAACTCTATTGACAGGACTATATAAAGCATTAACCGGAATGAACCCAATTAGATCTTGCTCATTCATTAACTTCAAAAATTCGTTTTCCTTATATTTAGCAACAGGAAGGTAGCCTTTTCCACTAGCTACATATATAGTCATGTTGAGCTCTACATTCTGCCCAAGTGTACATATCAGCAGATTTTTATTAACAATAGAACACTGATCATCAGTTTCTATCATCTCAGCTGATACCTGACAAGGTCCTTTAGCACTTAAACTCAAGCATTTATTGGAAGTGCCACTCAACTTACACCTCAACATACTCATGTTTAATATTATATCAGTTACATCTTCTCTCACTCCTTGAATTGAAGTAAACTCATGAGTTATGCCCTCGATTTTTATTCCATAAACAGCACTACCTATAAGAGAAGACAGCATCACACGCCTTAATGCATTACCAAGTGTTAAAGCAAAACCACTCTCCAACGGTTCCAGTACTATATCGCATTTTTCACTTGAATCACCTGGCACTACTTTCATTGAATTAGGTCTAGTCAATTTATCTAAGTTGCTAAAAGCAGAAACACTATTGTTATAATACATAAAATAACCTTTTCAAATATTCTATACTCTTCTTTTTTTTCTTAATCTGCACCCATTATGAGGAATTGCAGTCTTATCCGCAATTGAGGTTACTGTTAACCCGCATCCCTGAAGTGCCTTAACTGCAGCTTCAGCCCCAAAACCAGGGCCACAGATTACCACAGAAACAACTTTCATACCAAACCTTTCTACTGCAACCTTTGCAGCAAATTCCGAAGCTTTACCTGCAGCATAAGGTGTAGATTTTCTTGAACCTGAGAAACCATGTGCACCTGCAGACGTTTGGTATAGAGTGTTACCCTGAACGTCAGTTACATTTATAAAGGTATTATTAAAAGTTGCACGAATATGGACAACTCCAGTGACAAACTTTTTTGCACTTTTACCAACTGTTCTGACCTTTTTCATTAAAAC
>NZ_JADAKK010000081.1 GCF_020278625.1 Wolbachia endosymbiont of Mansonella ozzardi | reverse complement strand
TAAATAGCTCCATTACTATGACAAGGGTGACGACGAAGGTTGTCAGGTAGTTTTTTTTGTTTGTTGATTTGTGTACTTCGCTAATTTGCAGTGCTCGCCTTGCAGCTTGGAGTGTAGGCGAGCAACCGCTGGCAGAGTAGCAACCACCTGAGATCATTAATCAAATACATTCATTAAATCAAGACGGATACCTTTTTTAGTTTATGCGAGAAGTCTGATTTCATTTTGATTAAAAGTTTAATTATTAAGAACTTTAGTTAAAATTTAATAACAGTCCTTAACAATATATAAATTAACATGTGCACAATTTCTTATAATAGAGGAAATAGGAGAATGTTCTCTTAGAGTAGGGACGCAAGAAGTAAAGCTAAGTTCAGGGGAACTTAGAGATCTTTACTGTATTTCGAACCACTTTCTGATATAATAGAAGGAAAAGAAGAATGAGTTAAACTAGATAAAACCGCTCAGTTAGAGGTAATTGAGAAATTAATTAGGAATTTAGTTGATTCAAGGACAAATCTTGATTTACGTAATAGAGATTGACATACCCCTTTAATATGTTGCAATTTGGAAGGGTAATGTTGAGAGTCGCAAAGCTACTGGTAAAGTATGGTGCAAATGTCAATGATAATTACGAACGCGATCGTACACCACTGCACATTGCTATCGGACGCAAACAACTAGAAACAGCGAGATTGCTGATAAAAAATGGAGCAAATGTTAACGCAAAAACCAACAATCATAGTAAAGACGATTTAACACCAATGCACCTTACAATTTTTGTGGATATGCCGGAATTTATAGAACTACTAGCTATCCATGGTGCAATAATCGATGAAAGAGAAAGCACCGAAGGGCACACTCCTCTCCACTTTATTGCTTTATATGGAAACAAAAGTATAATACAGGTCTTGCTTGATAAGGGACAAGATATTGAAGATACAGATAATAATGGACGGACTGCCTGTTTTTGGCTACCAGGCAGTGCACCGAAGCAGAAAACGATAGCAGAGTAGAAGTTAATCAAGTATTTAATAGACAAACTCAAAGCAGACATAATCAAGAAGAGACAATAATAACAATACAGTACTTTTTCCTGCTGTTAATAATTGTCCTGAGAAAGTGGTAAAACTCATCATTGAGCAATATGTAGAAGACTTTTGCAGGAATAAGTTAAAGAGCCTTATCGATTATAAAAATAAAGCTGGAATAGATGCTTTGGATATCGCGCCTAATAGTAGAAATGAAAAAGCTATTGAAGTACTAAGATCATATGGAGCAGACATTGAGAATAAGATAAATGGTGAGATCCGCCTACTTCATGCAGTGAAAGAAGGTGATATAAAGAAGACAGAGCTTCTTTTAAACAAGGAGTGAACGTTAATACAAAAGATGAAAAGGGATTGACTCCTTTAGACCTTGCCATGCAGAAAAGCAATCAAAGCATGACCCAATTTCTAAAAGGAAATGGTGCAAAAACAAGTTTAGAGATAAAAGTGAAATTAGCAGTATAGCAGTATTAACTACGCTAGTGTTATGACCCTCGGTTTAGCACTAGTAGTATATTCTATTATGAAAGGCATTCGAGAAATTGCTGTGAAAAAACCATGCGGCATTTTCAATGAAGTAGAGGGCGAAAGATGAGATCTTCAATTACGCAAAAAGTGTGAGGTCAATTGTAGTGAAATCACACAATTGCTTCGTAGAGCTATGTCCTGTAATAATTACTATACCATTTTGCTCAGAACGTATTGAGATTAGATTCAGCACTAATTTGCAGGTTGCACTATCAAGATTACAAAATGGTTCATCTATCAGCCAAACATTCGCATTAGAGATTAAAAGGCGAGCAAGTGCAACTCTTCTTTTCCAACCTGCAGAAAGTTCACCATATCTAATATTAAGTACAGGTTGTAACTGCAAACAACAAACAGCGGCCATAATCAATTCTTTAGTATCTCGTATTCCTGCCCAGAGTTCTATATTTTCAGCAACAGCTAAATTATTTTTGCAGGCATTTTTATGCCCTATATAGACCATAGAAGGTATGTAAGACTTTAGATTATCATATATGTCTTTTCCACAGTGTCTTATGTTTCCTGATACTGGCGGCAACAGTCCGGATAAGCTTCTGATTAAGCTCGTTTTACCACTACCATTTGGACCAGTGATTAAGATCTTAGATTTTGGCTTAGCTTGAAAACTGAGGTTTTTAAATAATATCTTATTATTACGGGTGCAGGATAAATTTTCACATTCAAGCATTTATTAGACCTCGAAAGAGGACCTGGAGCCTAGATACTTCAATGTATGAACAGTAGGTAGTTTGTGCAACAGACAGTAAGTGTTTGGTACGTAATTGTTTATCTGGGCTTACCAACTTTCCTCCCACTTTCATTAGTTTTTGGTGCAACTCTAACTA
>NZ_JADAKK010000080.1 GCF_020278625.1 Wolbachia endosymbiont of Mansonella ozzardi | reverse complement strand
TCAACTGCTGGAATGACGAAAAAAGTCACTTAGATGACAGGAAAAGGAGGTATTGGAACAACATCATGGAGGTTGGGGGTGATTGTAAGTCAAGATCCTTATTCCGTTCTTTCGCCAAGACCACTTCATAAAGAAATTACTTTGCTTACTCAATTAACCTAATTATAATAGCAATAGAGAGGTTTAAAACTCTACAGAAAACTTTACTATTGACTAATTAGGGGTAGTTATACGAAGGGAGAGGCTAAAGAATTTTCTATACTATCAGGTAGCATGGGCTACAATAGGGGCACTTATAGGTTTGGGATTAAGCTTTACAGCTTTATCACCTTTGGTAATAGGTGAGGCTGTTGCCGTTGTTCTTGCAATATTATTTGTATATAGTATATACAAATAATACAAGAGAAAGAACATTTTACAAAGAAGATCTTTTCACATATGCTTGGTTGTGCGCTGCAAACACTGCAATTGGAGTTGGTCTTGCTGCAGCTGCAACTGTTATTTTTCCTTGTGCAATGCTTGGAGCAGGATCTGCAGTTTAACAGGTGCAGTGATAGGAGCCATAGCACCAATGCAAGGCTTTTTGCAACAGCGTATATTATTGAGCCAATAGCTGAAAAAGTGAATGAATATATTCTATCACCTATGATTGAAAAAGTGAAAGAATGCTTTTCCTCACGAAAGCAGGAAGTAAACTAACCAGGTAAGGTTTTGCTTTCTGTTATTCCAGTGTGCAGCACATAGTTGCACGGACGTTTTTTCCAAAGACAGTATGTTACAGCAAGTTTTGCCTTGTTTTTCAGTGAAGATCACTATCAAATAACAATGTTAATGCAGTTGTGTTGCATGGTTAAGGATACAGCTGCTCTATTTTCCAGCTGCCTTCTTCAACAAGGGTGTATCTAAATCTAGTGTGTCTTCTATGTTCACCTTCTTGCCAAAATTCAATTACTTTTGGAATCACGCAGAATCCCATCCAAAAATCAGGGCGAAGAACTTGTTTGTTATAAAGTTCTTTTTCCTTTAGTTCGATAGCTTGTTCAAAATCTTGCCAATTTTTCAGAACGCTCGATTGTTTTGAGCACCATGCACTAATTTGACTATCGCGTGCTCGAGAGGAGAAATATTCGTCAGCTTTTTCACCGTATAGGAGTTTTACATCTCCTTCAACTCGCACTTGCCTAAAAAACTCTATCCAGTAAAATACTAATGCAGCTTTGGGGTTCTCGGTCAATTCTTTTCCTTTTCTACTATTTATATTAGTGAAGAACACGAAGCCTTCTTTGCTATATTCCTTTAGCAATACCACTCTTGCAGATGGAATACAGCCTTTGCTACAAGTTGCCAGCGTCATTGCAGTTGGCTCTTTGCATGGAGAATTGAGCACTGCTTTGTACCACTTTGAAAACAAATCAAACGGATCTTTTTTAGGTAAAAATGTCATACCAAAGAATAGAATCTTAATCCTGACATACATTGCAAAAATAAGTGCTACGGCCATTTTGTCGTATAAGTGTTATGGTGTTATTACAAATTTTGCAAGGTTTTTGAACCTGACCATATACGTAAAAACTGTTTTGAAAGTATCCAACAGATCCAGATGGTTGCGCATAATCTCTCAGCGTTGAACCACCTGCAGCAATTGCATCATTTAGAGTATTTTTTATTTCAGTGGCAATTTTTTTGCACTCTCTGTATGTTAAATCTTGTGCTGATCTAAGCGGTGATATGCGGGCTCTAAACAAGCTCTCAGAAGCATATATGTTACCTACACCAACTATTAATTTATTGTTCATTAATACTGATTTGATATTTGCTTTCTTGTCTTTCAGTAGCTTCTTCAAATAGCCTCCATTGAATTCATCCGTTAAGGGCTCTATTCCGAAGTCATTAAAAAAATTTACTTCTTGTGCTTTGCTTAAAACGACAACCAACCCAAACCTTCTTGGATCATTAAAGATCATTGAAGTATTGTCGGAAAACAAAAATATCACGTGATCATGTTTATTCTGCACTTGATTATCTTCAGCGTATATAAGCTTTCCGCTCATACCAAGATGCATGATAACGGCTATATCATTGTCTGTATTCCAGATTATGTATCTACCTCTACGCTTGATATTGTTTATAGCTTTACCTTTTAACGCATCATCGATATTTTTTGTTATCGGTACACGTAAATTCCAATTATTAACTGTAACACTGCTTATTTGCTTGTCTTTTACTGTATCGAACAAAAAGTTAGATATCACTTCCACTTCCGGTAGTTCTGGCATTTTTTCTACCCTGTTGCTGCTTTTTTCTTTTTAGAATATTTTGCTTTAAAGCTTTTGCTAATCTTTTTCTCTCTTTTTCCTTTTCCTTATTCTTTTTTGTGCTATTCATTATCATTATATATAAATCCTGCCGTTATAGCTCAGATGGTAGAGTACGTCATTGGTAATGACGAGGTCCCAAGTTCGAGTCTTGGTAACGGCATATTGATTGTACTTATAACATTGCACACTTTGTAAAGAAAACGCAACCGTTTACTGGTTTTTACTTAATTCTTTAATCTTACTAATAGAAAGACCAGTAAATTTGACAGTAGTATCACAACATCAACATTATTGGCCAGCATTGCCCTTGCACTTCAATTTTTCCTCCTTCTATACCTTTCTTCATACCTTCTTCAAGTTTGCATTCAAGAATAGCTTCCTCTTTGTACA
>NZ_JADAKK010000079.1 GCF_020278625.1 Wolbachia endosymbiont of Mansonella ozzardi | reverse complement strand
TAACAAGGTAACCGTAGGGGAACCTGCGGTTGGATCACCTCCTTACCTTAAAGAACCTGCCTTTGAAGTGCTCACACAGATTGTCTGATGAAAAGTAAATAGCAAGGCGTCTTGCGATTGAGACTTCAGTGTCCCCTTCGTCTAGAGGCCCAGGACACCGCCCTTTCACGGCGGTAACAGGGGTTCGAATCCCCTAGGGGACGCCACTTGCTGGTTTGTGAGTGAAAGTCACCTGCCTTAATATCTCAAAACTCATCTTCGGGTGATGTTTGAGATATTTGCTCTTTAAAAATCTGGATCAAGCTGAAAATTGAAACACTGAACAACGAAAGTTGTTCGTGAGTCTCTCAAATTTTCGCAACGCGATGATGAATCGAAAGAAACATCTTCGGGTTGTGAGGTTAAGCGACTAAGCGTACACGGTGGATGCCCTGGCAGTCAGAGGCGATGAAGGACGTGCTAATCTGCGATAAGCGTCGGTAAGGTGATATGAACCGTTATAACCGGCGATTTCCGAATGGGGAAACCCAGTGTGTTTCGACACACTATCATTAACTGAATCCATAGGTTAATGAGGCGAACCGGGGGAACTGAAACATCTAAGTACCCCGAGGAAAAGAAATCAACCGAGATTCCCCCAGTAGCGGCGAGCGAACGGGGAGCAGCCCAGAGCCTGAATCAGTGTGTGTGTTAGTGGAAGCGTCTGGAAAGGCGCGCGATACAGGGTGACAGCCCCGTACACAAAAATGCACATGCTGTGAGCTCGATGAGTAGGGCGGGACACGTGGTATCCTGTCTGAATATGGGGGGACCATCCTCCAAGGCTAAATACTCCTGACTGACCGATAGTGAACCAGTACCGTGAGGGAAAGGCGAAAAGAACCCCGGCGAGGGGAGTGAAAAAGAACCTGAAACCGTGTACGTACAAGCAGTGGGAGCACGCTTAGGCGTGTGACTGCGTACCTTTTGTATAATGGGTCAGCGACTTATATTCTGTAGCAAGGTTAACCGAATAGGGGAGCCGAAGGGAAACCGAGTCTTAACTGGGCGTTAAGTTGCAGGGTATAGACCCGAAACCCGGTGATCTAGCCATGGGCAGGTTGAAGGTTGGGTAACACTAACTGGAGGACCGAACCGACTAATGTTGAAAAATTAGCGGATGACTTGTGGCTGGGGGTGAAAGGCCAATCAAACCGGGAGATAGCTGGTTCTCCCCGAAAGCTATTTAGGTAGCGCCTCGTGAATTCATCTCCGGGGGTAGAGCACTGTTTCGGCAAGGGGGTCATCCCGACTTACCAACCCGATGCAAACTGCGAATACCGGAGAATGTTATCACGGGAGACACACGGCGGGTGCTAACGTCCGTCGTGAAGAGGGAAACAACCCAGACCGCCAGCTAAGGTCCCAAAGTCATGGTTAAGTGGGAAACGATGTGGGAAGGCCCAGACAGCCAGGATGTTGGCTTAGAAGCAGCCATCATTTAAAGAAAGCGTAATAGCTCACTGGTCGAGTCGGCCTGCGCGGAAGATGTAACGGGGCTAAACCATGCACCGAAGCTGCGGCAGCGACGCTTATGCGTTGTTGGGTAGGGGAGCGTTCTGTAAGCCTGTGAAGGTGTGCTGTGAGGCATGCTGGAGGTATCAGAAGTGCGAATGCTGACATAAGTAACGATAAAGCGGGTGAAAAGCCCGCTCGCCGGAAGACCAAGGGTTCCTGTCCAACGTTAATCGGGGCAGGGTGAGTCGACCCCTAAGGCGAGGCCGAAAGGCGTAGTCGATGGGAAACAGGTTAATATTCCTGTACTTGGTGTTACTGCGAAGGGGGGACGGAGAAGGCTATGTTGGCCGGGCGACGGTTGTCCCGGTTTAAGCGTGTAGGCTGGTTTTCCAGGCAAATCCGGAAAATCAAGGCTGAGGCGTGATGACGAGGCACTACGGTGCTGAAGCAACAAATGCCCTGCTTCCAGGAAAAGCCTCTAAGCATCAGGTAACATCAAATCGTACCCCAAACCGACACAGGTGGTCAGGTAGAGAATACCAAGGCGCTTGAGAGAACTCGGGTGAAGGAACTAGGCAAAATGGTGCCGTAACTTCGGGAGAAGGCACGCTGATATGTAGGTGAAGTCCCTCGCGGATGGAGCTGAAATCAGTCGAAGATACCAGCTGGCTGCAACTGTTTATTAAAAACACAGCACTGTGCAAACACGAAAGTGGACGTATACGGTGTGACGCCTGCCCGGTGCCGGAAGGTTAATTGATGGGGTCAGCGCAAGCGAAGCTCTTGATCGAAGCCCCGGTAAACGGCGGCCGTAACTATAACGGTCCTAAGGTAGCGAAATTCCTTGTCGGGTAAGTTCCGACCTGCACGAATGGCGTAATGATGGCCAGGCTGTCTCCACCCGAGACTCAGTGAAATTGAACTCGCTGTGAAGATGCAGTGTACCCGCGGCAAGACGGAAAGACCCCGTGAACCTTTACTATAGCTTGACACTGAACATTGAGCCTTGATGTGTAGGATAGGTGGGAGGCTTTGAAGTGTGGACGCCAGTCTGCATGGAGCCGACCTTGAAATACCACCCTTTAATGTTTGATGTTCTAACGTTGACCCGTAATCCGGGTTGCGGACAGTGTCTGGTGGGTAGTTTGACTGGGGCGGTCTCCTCCTAAAGAGTAACGGAGGAGCACGAAGGTTGGCTAATCCTGGTCGGACATCAGGAGGT
>NZ_JADAKK010000020.1 GCF_020278625.1 Wolbachia endosymbiont of Mansonella ozzardi | reverse complement strand
CTTTTAAATATAAATGCTTTACTCTGCTTCTTAAGGCAAGTGAGCTCCTGTTGCAGAGCATTTTGTCTATTCTGTAGAGCTTTAATTCGATCATCAAAGCTAACAGTTTGCTTAACCTTTTTCTGGGTTTGCTGAGGTTTGCTTTCTGTCTAAGAAAACTCTTTCCTGAATGTAGTGGAGTTATTTTGCTTTTTAGAAATAATTGGAACTTCAACTTTTTTTGGCGTCTTTTAGCTAAGCACCTTCTTGCCACTCCTTCCAATTCCAGCGGATTTTTGCTGGCCTGAGTTCTACAGTTGTTTTTGATATGTGTCATCTTTTACCGTATTGTACGATATCTCGCTTTTACTTGATATCGAATCAGGAATTTCGCTCTCACTTATTATGCTGGAGCTTAGCGATATTCCACTACTGCTTGATATTGAGCTTGTATCAAGCATTTCGCTCTCACCTATTGTGCCGGAGCTTGACGATATTCCACTACCACTTGATATTGATACTACATCAGGGTCAATACTAAAGGTTAACAAAGAGTGAGCTTTATCTTTTTCATAAGTTCGGTTGTTTGCTTTAGCTTTTGATCTAACTTCTATTAGCATTGTTTCACTTTTGACTGAAGCAGAGTCAACAGTAACCGGGCTACTGATAGCCTTTATAGGCTGAACAGCTGATTTTGACCTTTTTGATTTTCCCGTTTTTTCACTTGTTTCAAATTCTCAATTTATTACCAATACACTTAATTTTAAACGGTAACTATTAACTATGCGTGAATATTGTTTTTAGCAAAGTCTCTTGCGATGCTCAAAAGTAGAAACGAAGACTTGATTTTTGTACCCAAATAATAGACTATCAAAGGCACACATAAATATCTACAATGCAAGAAAAAACTTTTACAATCATCGATGGTTATGGCTTTCTTTTCAGAGCTTATTATGTTTTGCACCATTTGACTACCACAACCGGTATTCCAATAGGTGCCGTGTACGGCTTTCTAAATATGGTTCTTAAGTACATTACTCACTCAGATTACTTGACCATAGCATTTGACTCTGGCAAAAGAAATTTCAGGCATGATTTATACCCTGAATATAAAGCAAACAGGATAACTCCTCCTGAGGACTTGGTTCCACAGTTTGCAATACTGAGGGAAGCAGTAGAAGCTTTCGATCTCAGCTATGAAGAGATTGGAGGCTATGAAGCAGATGACATAATTGCAACACTAGCTAAGAAATATGCCAACCACCAAGACTTTAAAGTAGTGGTGGTCTCGTCAGATAAGGATTTGTTTCAACTCTTGAATCACAACATTTTTATATTTGACCCTATTAAAAATATATACATAGATGAAAGACAAGTAATAGAAAAATTTGGTGTAAATTCAAACAAGCTTCTTGATTTATTTTCTCTAACTGGCGATGCATCTGATAACATTCCAGGCATTCCAGGAATAGGTACAAAGACTGCAGCTAAATTGCTTGATAAATTTGGTTCCTTGAACAATATCCTGGAAAACATTAGTAGCGTTGAGCAAACGAGAGTACGTAATATTCTTACCAAACATAAGGAAAGAGCGCTAATTTCACGAAAACTTTTTTTACTATATGAGAAAGTAGATCTTCAGCATAATGTTGCAAAATATAAAGTTCATCCTCCAAATATGAAGAAATTGTTACCCTTTTTAAAGAAGTATGAGTTTAATTCATTGATAAACAGAGCAGAGAAGCTTTTTTCTTATAATAAACCCAGCGCGGAAAAGAAACCAGAATATAATAGTGAAGAATTAGAAAAATTTTTGGAACACTGCAGATATGAAGGCAAAATCGTAATCTATTGCCATTTTGAAAACAATGTACTCAGTAAAATCTCCTTATCTTGCAGTGAAGATAATATTTTCTACATAGACCAAAACTGCCTACAAGATGCAATTGTTACAATCAATTTAACTTTACTTTCAAATGGGGTGCTGAAAATAATACATGACATTAGAAAGATCAGAGAAACATTTCCTACAATAGAAAAAGTGCTAGGCTCAGTTGATGATTTGATGACAATGTCATATAGCCTTGACACAGGAAAGCATAACCACAGCATTCCAAACATAATTGCACATAATTTGAGTGAAAATGTAGAGGTTTTCTCAGCAAAAACTTTAATAGCGGTCCATGAAAAGCTAACACAAAGATTGTTTCAAGAGAGGCTCTTTACAGTTTATGAGCGCTTTGATAAGCCGGTCATGAAAGTGATACTTGACATGGAGAAAAATGGAATATTGCTAAACATTCAAAAACTGCAGGAATTGTCTGATAAATTTCAACAGTTACTCACTGTGCTTGAAAATGATATATATAATTTAGCAGGAGAAAGATTCAATATTGCTTCGCCAAAACAATTAAGTGATATTTTATTTAATAAAATGGGGCTTAATAAGAAGAGAAAGTTAAAATCCGGATCGTATAGTACAAGCTCTGAAGTAATAGAAGAACTTGAAATGGAAGGAGTTGAAATTGCAAGTAAGATTTTAGATTGGCGACACTTAAGCAAGCTAAAGGGTACCTATACTGATGCGCTAATAAAGCGGGTTAACCCTCTTGACGATAGAGTACATACGAGCTTCTCAACAACTGCAACAGGTAGGCTTAGCTCCAGCAATCCTAATCTGCAGAGTATTCCTATCAGAAGTGAGGAGGGAAGCTTTATCAGGCGAGCATTTATTGCACCAAAAGGGTATAAAATAATTTCTGCCGATTATTCACAAATAGAATTGAGACTCTTGGCACATATTGCAGATGTTGTAGCATTTAAAGAAGCTTTTGCAAATGGACAAGATGTTCACAGCATCACCGCAAGGCAAGTTTTTAGAGTGCTAGAAGGTACGGAAGTAGATAAACGGCTGAGGCAAAAGGCAAAATCCATTAATTTTGGAATTATATATGGCATTAGCCCGTTTGGCCTTGCAAGGCAGTTTAAAATTACCGTTAAGGAAGCTGCTGGATACATTGATTATTATTTCTCCTGTTATCCAGAGATAAAGGTCTATATGGAAAAGGAGGTGTCTATTGCGAGACAGCACGGCTATGTAGAAACTTTATTTGGTAGAAGATGCTTTGTAGAAGACATAAACAGTAAAATCCCTTACTTAAGGCGATTTGCGGAAAGGGCAGCAATAAACGCACCTGTGCAAGGAACTGCTGCTGACATAATAAAACGTGCAATGATTCAACTTTATGATCAGCTAAAAGCAGGTAAAATAATCCTCCAAGTTCATGATGAGCTATTGATTGAGGTAGAAGACAATAAGGTACAAGAAACAGCAAAACTTGTGAAAGATGTAATGGAAAATGCAGTGAAAGTTTCTATACCACTTGAAGTAAAGGTAAAAATTAGCGACAACTGGGGCCCAAATTTTCTTAATTATGATTTAAACGCTTCAGATTCTAAGAGTATAAATCATTTGAACTAATATGAAAAATATGCTACAATTAAAGTATAGTAAATGTGAGTAAGTCAGTTATGACAAGAATGTTAACTTCACAAACAAAGGATTCGGGACCTTCTGTTCAGTTAACTAACGAAGATGATAAAACTTTTGAAAAAAAAGAACATCAGTTAATCTATCGTGCTTTTCTAGATACTTTAGAGAATCTGGAGAAACAAACACAACAGGAAATGGGGGAAGTAGCAAAGAAACTGCAAGAAAAATTTTCAGAGGAGGAGAAAGAGAAATTAGAGGAACAAAAGTCATTAAAAGAGGAGCAGCTAGCTCGGTTACAGAATGAAAATGAAAAGAAAATTTTTACTTTTGTACTTGAAAATAGAGGAAAGATATTCAATGATGTTAATCAAAAAATAAAGTCACTAAGTGAAGAAAATTTCCTTCAGTTTTTAATTTCTGTATTTGAAAAAATTAGAGAGAAAAATTTAGCTAGCGAAGGGAATTTAGAAAATAGTAAAATAAAAGAAGTGGTTGATGAGTTTGTAGATGATATACGCGGTAAAGAAGCTAAAGACTCACTCATAAAACTTGCTGGATGGCCGCTTGGAATAAAGGTAGATCCTAAAAACATTTCTGGCTCCTTTATGAGTGGGCTAAGAGAAAAAATACCATTTTTAGGTGGAGATAAAGAAGAAGATGAACCACCGCTCAGTGATGAAGGAATGGTAACAACGTTATTACGTAAGATTTTTCTTCCTACTCTTTTTTCTATTGCCTCAATATTAGTTTTTGGTCCTACTACATTCGCGATAGTTGCTGCTGCTATTGGTACAATATTCGCTGTAAAAGGAGGAGTTGGGGCTCTTTTTTCAAATAACAGGAAAGGTACTTTGTATAACCCTGATACTGAAAAGGAGAAAGAATGGGGTGGTGAAATTAATAATAGAATTAGTGAAATTCTAGAATCAAAAGTTAATGTAGTTGGACAGGATAAGCAACCTGCTGAAAAGCAGCCTAATGTGCCTGAGCAAGTTAAGGAAAATCAAGAATCCTTCCGGAAGAAAGAAGAAGATAAACGACGACAAAAAGAAGAAGGAAATCAGCACAGTATCTCCGACTTATAACTCAGTTCCGCCTACTGTAATTGCATCAACTTTGAGTGTTGGTTGACCAACCCCAACAGGCACATTTTGTCCATCTTTTGAACATGTACCAATACCAGGATCTAACTTTAAGTCGTTGCCAACCATAGATACTTTTTTTAGCACTGTTGGCCCGTCACCAATTAGCGTCGCCCCTTTGACTGGTTGTGTAATTTTACCATTTTCTATCAAATAAGCTTCTGAAGATGAGAAAACAAATTTCCCTGATGTTATATCAACCTGCCCGCCACCAAAATTTACTGCATATAGACCTTTCTTTACGCTAGATATTATTTCTTCTGGTGTATGTTTACCTGGTAACATATAGGTGTTTGTCATGCGCGGCATAGTGACTTCCTTATAACTTTCCCTTCTACCATTACCAGTTAGATTTGCCCCCATGAGTTTAGCATTCATATAATCCTGCATATATCCTTTGAGGATTCCATCTTCTATCAACACATTATAACCGGAAGGAGTACCTTCATCATCTATGCTAATAGAACCGCGTAAATTAGGCAGAGTTCCATCATCAACTACTGTGATACCACTAGCTGCTACTTGCTTACCAATAGAATTTGAAAATGCTGATACTCCTTTACGATTAAAATCGCCTTCGAGTCCATGACCCACAGCTTCATGTAACAATACCCCTGGCCAGCCCGGACCTAGAACAACTGTCATCTCTCCAGCTGGAGTCGGAACCGCTTCAGAATTTACTAATGCTTGTTCCAAAGCCTGGTTTGCAACTTCTTTCCACTTTTCCTCAGAAATAAACTTACTGTGAGAATCCCGTCCACCATGTCCTGCAGAACCTCTTTCAATTCGGCTATCTTTCTCTACAATGACTAACACATTAAAACGTACTAGAGGCCTGATGTCGCTTAACCTGTGATCACCCTTTATTATTTGTACGACTTGCCATTCTCCACTTAGAGTTATTTTTACTTGCTTCACGCAGTTATTTTTGGATCTTACATACTCATTAACCTCGTTGAGCAGTTTAATTTTTGAGCTTAGATCTATTTCATTTATGGGGTTAATTTTCGAATATAGTTTTTTTTCCTCTTTGCCTAAGCTTATTAAATTTGTTTTGTTTAAAGACACTGAGCTTTTAACTATAGAAGCAGCATTACTAATTTCTTTTTCGCTAATCTCAGAAGAGCAAACAAAAGATGTGCTATTCTCGCAAAAAGACCTCAGACCAAATCCTCTTCTGGTGTTCAAATCCATATGTTTCAATATGTTATCATCAAAAACCAAAGACTCTGACTGACAAAACTCTAAAAATAACTCACCGCCATCGCTATTGCTCAGAGCATGGTTGACTATTTTATATACATTATTAATATTAACATTGTTCTGAGCAAAAAATATTTGATCTAAGTTTAAATCGTCTGGCATTACTTTTAAACTAAAAATTGCTCAAGTATATTATTTAACTTTAACATAGTAAACTACAAAAAGCCCGGGTGGCGGAATTGGTAGACGCGCTAGTTTCAGGTGCTAGTAACTTTTCAGTTGTGGAAGTTCAAGTCTTCTCTCGGGCACTCTTAACTTACATATTGTTTTTTGAACGAATTAATGCCATAATATATTAGTTATGCTTAAGTTTATGAGTTGTGAGAAAGAGGAACTTGCCAACAGAAAAAAATAAGAACTTACTCAAAACATCTAGTTACCACGCTATCCGTTGCTTCTTTTATTGGGTATATAATAGCATCGCTAGTTTTTGGTGTTCCTAGCTTAAATTGTACTCTGCTGTTTTGAGTATTACACTAAATTGGTTTCACTCAGTTTGAATTTGTGGTCATATGTTAACCACTTGCAAAAACACGATCTTAATAATCAGCTTGGTATAGAAAACACTCCAGGACAGGAAAAGCTAACAAAGATCCATATCAATATAGCATCTAATGACTCGTTTTTAATAGAGAGAACTATACCTGTATTACCTTTCGAATCTCTTATTATTCCTTTTATTTCTATTACTTTTTTCATTTTGAGCTTTGCTGCTGTGGCAGCCAATATCGTCCAGACTATGATCAGCGAGTCAAAGGTAAAAGAATTGAGCAAAGGGGGAAATCTCCAAGTGGTGTGATAGCTGGGGCCTGATTGCTAAAACACTAATAAATCAACTTACTTGACTATGTAGGAATATTAGTTATCATGTTAATAATTTGATAACAAAAGGCAAGCATTATGACAGCTTTATAAGTTTTTTCGATGACTATTCCGGATTTTTTGAGGATAATGCTTGTTATGTAGTATCTGAATATAGTAGGGATAGTCCAGGTCTTATAGATCTTAGCACATATATAGTAGAACGTGATGAATATGAGAACTTGGTATTTAAGAACCTATATGAATATATATGTCCGGATGAGAACATGCATAAGGATGTCGTCCTTAATCTCAGATTTTTACAAATAGAAGATAGAAGAAAGAACAGAGGACAGCAACGGTTGTCATATAATCAACTATATGGTAGATAACGGAACTTTATCTTCAGGTGGAAAGGAATTAATATTTTATATAATTCCAACTAGAGAGGGTCATTCAAAAGAGTTCGGCATAATTAGTATTACAAAAATATAAGCTACAACCATACAAACATTGTGATTTTAACCTGGCAAGAGGGCACTGGTTCCTTTATAACAGTGCCATTCCAGCTCCCTCATTTGTTGTGCAGCTTCATCTTACTGCTTCCACGGCAGACTCATCAAAGTGTTCAGCACGGGATCCAGTTTTCCATAAATGGTGTATTTTAACATAACTTTTATGCTCACCTGCTTGATAAAATTCCTTGATTCAAGCATCAAACGCTGGAATCAAGAAAAGTTTGCTTGTAAGCAAGCAAACTAATTTTGTGAACATAGAAAGTAGCTAATCTTAATTAAAAACACAACATTTTAATTATTATAGAAAGGTGCGATCTGATGTCATGAAACCGTAATGGTGTAATTCCATTCGCCTTAACATCTGGTTGAAATCGTAGTCCACACTTTAGAAAAGTGGCAACTTTCTAGGGAGCAAGCATGGATTAAAAAAGGAGTAATGTTAGTGGTTTGTTGTCCACACACGGTATTGAAGTTGGCCTTACTTTTTATTTTGCTAGCAAAACCAGCTCTATTGTATAGTGCTAGCAATTCTATTGATAATTTCACCATACACTTGACTGTCATTTTTAGTTTCAATTTCAGTAATAATATTGGACCTATCAGGCTCTTTTAGCGCTATCTCTTGAAATCCTTTTCGAACTTTATTATAAAAATTAATGTCCATCTCTTCGTATTTATTTTTATCTTTTGTTCGGCTTAGACCAACTTGAACATCAATATCTAGGATAAATGTGATATCTGGACGTCTAATTTTTACTAACTTATGAAGGTCCCCTATTAGCCCTAAGTCAACTTCAAGCCCATACCCTTGGTATGCAATAGTTGAATCAATAAACCGATCGCAAATCACTATCTTTCTTTCTTCTAGAGCTGGCAGTATTAATTTTTTCACATGTTCGTATCTCATTGAGATAAGTAACAAAAGTTCAGAGATGGGGTCAATATTGTCTTTAAGCAACACCCTTCTTACCTTCTCTGCAAAGTCAGTACCACCTGGCTCTCTGGTCAATATCACATTACCTTCACTGTAGAGTTGTTTAAAATGACTTGCAAGTAACTCAGACTGCGTTGTTTTACCGGAGCCGTCTATTCCCTCAAAGGTTATGAACATAAGTTCTGTAATCGTAATGTCAACAAAAAATATACAAACAGTATACACAAGAACCATTTGACACTTAAGCAATAATATTATAAGCTGTGCCTGATACACAATTCTCTGTAAACTATGGTTGCACTGAATACTCCTAAGGTAGATCTTGACTTTACTGCAAAGGATTTCAATCTTTTAGGGGTAGACGACAAACACTATACATTAAGTAACTGTCGTGGAAAAAATGGTCTTATTATAATGTTTATATGTAATCACTGTCCTTACGTTCAATCAATTATCAGCAATCTGGTGAGCGATGTTGATTTGTTAAAAAGGGATTATCAGGTAAGTACTGTTGCAATAATGCCGAATGATGTCAATGAATATCCAGAAGACTCCTTTGAAAATATGATTAGTTTCGCTAAGGAAAATAAGTTTGAATTTCCATATCTGATTGACAGTACGCAAGAAGTGGCTAAAGAATATGATGCTGTTTGTACTCCTGACTTTTTTGGGTTTAATGCTAATTTAAAACTCCGCTATCGTGGACGTTTTAATGATGCAAAAAAAGAAAAGGCTCAAAACTATAAGATAGGAAGTAGTGATTTATTTCAAGCTATGAAATTCATTGCAGAAACTGGTAACTTTCCGGTTGACCAAAAGTCAAGCATTGGTTGCTCAATTAAATGGTCTGATCCTACAGGTTAAATATCATGCACGGCAGCTCTCAGTATTTGTTTGATATTATAATTTTACTTTCCGCTGCTGTGTTTATAGTCATAGCGTTTTGGAAAATGAATATCAGCCCAGTGCTCGGTTACTTCGTTGCAGGCGCGTTGATTGGTTCTCATGGATTTAATCTGATACATTCAGCTGATGCAATGGATAATTTTGCAGAATTCGGCGTAGTTTTTCTATTATTCATTATAGGTCTTGAGCTGACCTTTGAACGCCTCATTGCCATGCGTATTCACGTATTTGGATTTGGTTCCCTGCAAGTTATAGTTACCATGGTAGCGATATGGTGCATTGCTCTTGCTTTTGAAGTGAACACTAACATGGCAGCAGTTATCGGCGGTGGGCTTGCATTGTCCTCAACCGCAATAGTGTTACAGGTTCTGCAGGAAAAAGTTTCCCAAGCAAGTCAAGTTGGTAGGTTGTCAATAGCAGTACTATTAATGCAAGATTTTGCAGTGGTACCATTAATAGTATTAGTACCTTTACTTACTGGTAGCTCTGAAAACAGTCTGATAAGCTCACTGGCAGGTTCATTAGTACAAGCAACTATTGCCTTAGTGTTGATATTTATAACTGGTAGGTTATTACTCAGACCCTTATTTTCGGTTATTGCTAAAATGGAAAGTAACGAGGTCTTTGTATCAACAACACTCTTAATAATATTAGGAGCAGCATTTATTACCGAACAATTTCATTTATCAATGGCGCTGGGTGCATTCGTTGCTGGGTTATTAGTCGCAGAAACAGAACATAGGCACTCGGTGGAACACGCGGTGTTGCCATTCAAAGATTTATTTCTCGGCTTATTTTTTATGACTGTCGGTATGTCTATCGATATTGACCTTTTACTCAATAAATTGCCGATAATTACTTTATTGTCGATCATCCTTATCGTTTTAAAAACATCTATCATATACGTATTGTGTAGATTTTTTGGGTTTAAGAGTGCACCTGCCATACAAGCTGGATTATTGCTTGCACAGGGTGGTGAATTTGCATTTATCCTGTTTCGCTTAGCAGATGAGTTGGACGTATTACCAAGTGAAATTGCCCAAGTACTTATGATGGTAACTACGGTAACTATGGCTTTCACTCCTCTTCTATCGGGACTTGGAGAGTGGATAGCAAATTCATTTAGCACTGAGAAAGTAATATTAGATGATGAAGCAATTGAGACAGACACACAAGATCTCTATAACCATGTAGTAGTTGCTGGATTCGGCAGGGTAGGATATATGGTAACAAAAATGCTTACCGCAGAGCATATAAGTTACGTTGTTGTAGATATTCAATCAAAGATAGTCAAAGAAGGGAAAAGTGACAGCTTTCCTATATATCTTGGAGATGCCACGAGATATGAAATTTTAAAATCAGTAGGAATAGAAAGAGCCCAAGCTCTCGTAATTTCAATAAAGAACGAAGTTACTATAAGAAAGATTGTTTCTCTAGTTGCAACAAATTTTCCACATGTAAATGTTATAATACGCCTACCAGATCTGAGTAATGTAGAAGCTTACAAAGATCTAGGAGCTAGTAAAGTTATTCCGGAGACATCTGAGATTGGGTTACAGCTTGGTGGAGCAGCGCTGAGTCTAAGTGGTATTAGCGAAAGCGGAGTTGAGTCCTTAAAAAGTAGATTTAGGAAAGGCAATTATAGCATGATAAAGGATATTAGCAGCGATATAGATGAATGATTATTTCTTCAGTTCTCCTCTTTATCCTAACTCGTGATCGTTGATGTCAGACATTTGAGTAGCGTTTATTTTGTCTATAATAAACTACACACCAAATCAAGGAAAGTGCAAACCAAGTTATCGCATATTCCAAGTGTTTCATTGGCTGTATAGTTGATTTATTGCTGAAACCTTTCTGCCACAACATACACTTCTCTAGCTTAATACCAAGTTCATTGGAAATTTCTTCTGTACTTAGGGTAAACCACGTGTTCAAAGCAGTATCATTTTTGATTAACCAACTTTTGCTTTTACTATTATCGCAATATAAAACTCCACTCGCAGCTATCTTCTCAATTTTTGCTTCTTCCTTCTTTTTCTCTCTTACTATTCCTTTATTCACCAGCATGTAGTGTCCATTAGTGAGCAGCATAGGAGACAGCACATGATAGCCGCGTTGCCCTGTAAAAACGTATAGTTCTATGTCACTTAAAATCCCATCAATCTTGATGTGTCTGTAGTTAAATTTTGCAAGATCACTATTGGGTAATAGATAGACAACTGGAAGATTCATATTCTTGATAATATTGTTCTTCCAGTTTAACCTAAATAATTGCCACAACCCTAATAAAAAAAGAAGTAAGCAAGGTATAATTAAGATAAATATCGTTTTTTTTAACACCTTACATTTGTGTTTTTAGGTAATTTTCAACATCTATAAGTTCAATTAAGAACCAATTTGCTCTTCGATTCAATGGTAGTGCTCTTCCTCATTTTTCAATAATTCCTCTAATAATAAGATTACACTAACAAAATCTTCCTCTTTTTCAGCAACAGAAATTGCCTCCCTATAGCCTTTTAAACCTTCTTCTTCTAATTTTAAGTTATCTTCCAAGATTTTTCGTATTGTATCTTTTGTAAACTTCCTGTCACGCTTTGAGATTTTATTTGTGTCTTGAAAGTTTGGTATACCTTTAAGCAATAAAATTCTTTCTGCTAGCTTATTTGCATGTTCAAGTTCCTCGTCAAGCTTGTTTTTCATTTTCTCTGTAAGTTTATTGATCCCGCTATCTTTGAGAATTGTAGAATGCAAAAAATACTGGCTTATAGAAGTCAATTCACCAGTGATTGATTTATTTATAAATGCTTTACTATTATCTCTTTATTCGTAACCTTCCTTTAGTTTAATCTATTAGTATAATCTATATGATAATGAGAATCATAGCAATAGATCTCTTGCATAACCTTTTTTCGATTTCGCGTCAAAACTTGTTTCTGCTTCTCAAGTTGACTGCCTAGTTGTTGAAGTAAGGTAATTGTTGCAGTAGCCCAGAGATTAGCTGTAATTATGAATAGAATGTTGGTTGATAAAACAGAATTTTGTTATTAAAAAATATAGGAGGAACATAAGTTTTACTCAAGATAGCAATGACGATGGAAAGGATAGTAAGAGCAGAGTGAAACTTAGGTTCCTTATTAGACATGTTTCCGTTCACTTCTGCTTGACAAGTATAATGCGGCTTAACTGCCATATCAGACTGTGGAGAGAACCGTGGAAGCATACTACTTTTAATTTACGTAAAATTATTAAGGATTATGGAGGTATTTTGATTTATATAAAATTTATTGTTGACTTATGCGCAGAGCCTCTGTTGTTCCAATGTCCTCCCAATAGGTATATTTATGGTTAGAATTACTTTTTTAGCTGAACAAAAAGTGGAAGAATACAGCGGCAGAATTACCGGTTTTGACATACTACAACCAGGTGCTTTAAAAGGAGCCGTTGCCCTAAAGGTAAATGGTGAGCTATATGATCTCTCACGTAAAATTGAATCTGACACAGAAATAGAGGTGATACAACTCAGTGATGAGATGGGTTTGGATATAATAAGGCATGATGCTGCTCATATAATGGCTCAGGCAGTAAAAGAGCTCTTTCCTAACACTCAGATTACTATCGGCCCAACAATTCAGGACGGCTTCTACTATGATTTTGCTACAAATCGTACCTTTACCATGGATGATTTTGCTGCAATAGAAAAGAAAATGAAAGAAATCATAAAAAGCAATCACAGATTTGTTCGAGAAGTTTGGACGCGTAAGCAAGCAATTGATTTTTTTAGCAGTATAGGTGAAAAATATAAGGTTGATATTATCTCCTCCATACCAGAGAGTGAAAATCTGACTGTTTATAGACAAGGAGATTTTGTTGACTTGTGCCGTGGTCCGCACTCGCCATCAACAGGTAGAGTCAAAGCGTTCAAACTCATGAAAGTTGCAGGAGCATACTGGCGTGGTGATACTAAGGGTCCAATGCTACAGCGAATATATGGCACCGCATGGCGAAATAAGAATGAATTAAACGCTTATCTTAAGCGTTTGAAGGAGGTGGAAAGACGCGACCACCGCAAGATTGCTAAGGATATGGACTTGTTCCACATCCAAGAGGAAGCTGTTGGGCAGGTCTTTTGGCATGAACAGGGATATGCTTTATATAACGTCCTTGAGTCTTACATAAGGAAAAAATTAATAAACAATGGCTATGCTGAAGTGAAAACTCCTATTTTAGCAAGCAAGGAGCTGTGGGAAAAATCAGGGCATTGGGATAAGTTTCGTGAAAACATGTTTATCGTTGATGAATCTGAGAGCAAAAGGCTAGCAATAAAACCCATGAATTGCCCTTGTCACGTGCAGATTTTTAACTCTCACACCAGGAGCTACCGCAATTTACCGATACGTATGGCAGAGTTTGGTACATGTCATAGAAACGAAAGTTCAGGTTCATTGCATGGATTGATGAGAGTGCGTGGTTTTACTCAGGACGATGCGCACATTTTTTGCATGGAAGAGCAGATTAATTCTGAGACTGTAAAATTTTGCGACCTTTTAAAAGAAGTATATTCAGAGCTTGGGTTCAATGAAATCTCCGTGAAATTTTCAGATCGTCCAAATGTTAGAGCAGGAGATAATCAAGTGTGGGATAGAGCTGAAAAAGCGCTCCTTGAAGCTGTCAGAGAAGCAGGTTTAAGCTATGAACTCAACCCTGGTGAAGGTGCATTTTATGGTCCAAAGTTAGAGTTTGTTTTGAAAGATGCAATAGGCAGAAATTGGCAATGTGGAACGTTGCAAGTTGACTTCATTTTACCAAGGCGCCTGGAGGCTTTTTATATAGGAGCAGACGGACAAAAGCACCACCCTGTTATGCTACACAGGGCAATTCTTGGAACTTTTGAACGTTTTATTGGAATTTTAATAGAGCATTATGCAGGAAGATTTCCACTGTGGCTCGCTCCAACGCAACTTGCCATTCTAACCGTTACAAGCGAAGCTGATGATTATGCTATAGAAATTTATAACGCTTTAAAAAAACAAGGTGTCAGAGTTAAAACCGATTTAACCAATGAGAAAATTAGTTATAAGATACGCTTGCATAGTTCAAACAAGATTCCTATATTATGGATCGTAGGCAAAAATGAAGTTGCGAGTAAAACTATGTCAGTGAGAAATTTAGGGTCAGAAAAACGAGAGTCTTCCTCTTACGAAAAAGCTGCTGAATTGCTATTAAAAAGTATTAACCCTAGTCAAGGGAGTTAAAGTTTGCAAACTAAAAAACACAGAATTAATGAATCCATTACAGCTGAGGAGGTACGCTTAGTTGACCAAAATGGTAAAATGGTTGGGATTGTAGCAATAAAGCAGGCTTTGGAATCTGCTCAGAATATCGGCTTAGATTTGGTGGAGATTGCGCCTGACTCGACTCCTCCAGTATGTAAAATACTGGATTACAGCAAGCAAAAGTACGATGCAAAAAAGAAAGCAAGTGAAGCAAAGAAGAAACAAAAAACGTTAACGATAAAAGAAATTAAGATAGGTCCCAATATTGGCGATCACGACTATGAAACAAAATTGCGTCACGTAAGGGGTTTTCTTATACATGGACACAAAATCAAGGTTACAATGAAATTTAGAGGTAGAGAGCTAATAAACACTGAGATTGGGGTGGAAAAACTAGAAAGGTTAATTAGAGACACCGAAGATATTGCAAAGGTAGAATTAGCACCTAAACGAGAAGGAAATCAATATTTTTTAGCCCTGGTTGCTAGGTAGCAAAATTTGTTCACGGTAAACTGGTTTTTGCTTGAATTAAGTAACTACATTTATAGTTCTAGGGTGTGATTAAAATATGGAAATTACTATTAAAGAAAAATTTTCACCAATCAATTTTTTTATCTCTTGTTTCAATTTGCAATACAGATATTAAACTGATTAATGCACAGGCAGTAAGATAAGCACCTGCTGCAAGTTTTGTTTCGGTTTTTTCTATCAGCCACATGCATATAGAGGGAGAGAGACCACCAAAAATTCCTGCAGAGATATTATGTGCTAGGCTAAAACCAGTGCATCTAACTTTCGTTGGAAACAACTCACAAGCAAGAGAATTATATGTTCCAAAAGATGCACCTATTGGTATGCTCATCAATAGAAAAGTGAATGCTACAATATAGTGGTTATCATATGATAATAGCGAAAATGCCGGTAAGCTGACACAAGCTAAAACTACTAATATAGGAATCATCACGTTTTTCCTTCCTACTTTGTCAGATAGTGTTGCAAGCAACACTGCGGATACTCCAAATGTAATCTCAACCATAATCCTTACTACATTTTTAATATCAATGCTTGAAAGAGTAAGTTTTTTTACGGATATGTTATAAAACATGATTGCTGAATAAACAATCGCATTTTGGGCAATGCCAAGTCCGATTGCTATTAAAAATGCCCTTTTATAGTCCTTTATTAATTCTAGAAATGGAGAATGAGATAAACTTTTGTTTTGATCATGAGTTTTGTATGCCAGGCTCTCTTTTATTATGTATCTTATTGAAAAGCCTATTACACCCATAACGGAGCAGAAATAAAAGAGCAATTTCCAACCCCAAATTTCATAGCTTTCGCCTGTAAATTTTTTACAAATAGCTATCATTACAAAGCATATAATAGAACCAAAAGCACCACTAAAAGCTTTCATGCTACCTAAAAAGCCTAAATTTTTTTTATCGACCGAATGCTCTATTAAAAAGGCCGAGTTGATACTCGTTTCCCCACCTGCTGCCATTCCCTGTATTATTCTACAAAGTAGAAGCAATATAGGAGAAAATATTCCGATTTCTCTAAAGCTTGGTATCAACGCAATTGCAGTAGATGATATCGAAGCTAATATTACGGAAGTTAGCAAAATTTTCCTCCTGCCGTACTTATCTCCAATGTAGCCAAAAATAAATGCACCAAGTGGTCTAAATCCAAATCCAGTTGCAAAACTGCCAAGAAATTTGATTGTGCTTAAATAATCATTTTCTGAAGGGAAAAAAACATTACTTATTATATGCGTCAGAACTCCAAATAGAGTTAATTCATACCCTATAATCATGTTACAGATTATGCCTGATAGTATTGCTTTTTGGATGTTATTCATAATTCCTCAGTTTAATATAATCTAGGGTACTTAGTCAATGACCTGCAAAGACAATTCACGTAAATGTCTATTGTCTACCTCAGAAGGAGCACCCATTAGAACATCTTCACCCTGCTGATTCATAGGAAAACAGATTACCTCGCGAATGTTTGGTTCGTCAGCAAGCAGCATCACCATTCTATCAATTCCTGGAGCTATTCCGCCGTGAGGCGGCACTCCGAATCTGAATGCGCGCACGAGTGCACCGAATTTTGCATCAACCTCTTCTTGGCTATAACCTGCAATAGCAAAAGCTTTGTACATAATATCCAATTTGTTATTGCGGATTGCCCCGCTCGATAGTTCTATCCCATTACAGATAAGATCATATTGGTAAGCAAGGATGTCTAGTGGACTTTTTCCCTCTAAATCTTTCAAGCCGCCATGAGGCATAGAGAATGGATTGTGAAAAAAATTAATTTTTTTACTCTTATTGTCGTATATGAAATATGGAAAATCAATAACCCAACAGAACTTGAAGATATTGTCATCTATTAGACCCAGTTCCGACCCTAAAAGAGTGCGCACTTTCCCTGCTATTGTTGCTGCTTCATTTTCTTGATCAGAAGCAAAGAATACGCTATCCCCAGGCTCTATATTCGTTATTTCTCTTATGCGACTTAACCTATTATCATCAAGGAATTTGGCAACTGGTCCTTTTGCAGTGCCATCTTTATCAAACGTTATATATCCAAGCCCTTTGGCACCAAATTCTTTTTGCGCATGTTCTATTTTTTTATTAAAGAAGCTGCGTGGTTCCTCTGCTGTTTTGGGAGCAGGGATGGCTTTCACTACCATGCCAAGTTCAATATTGCTTTTGAAAATATTGAACCCTGAATCGCGGAAAATTTCTGTAACATCGCTGATTAATAGTGGATTACGCAAATCTGGCTTGTCAGAGCCATACTTAAGTACTGCCTCTTTGTATGTAATGTGTGGAAAGTCTTCATCAACAGATTTGCAAGAAAATTTGGCGAATACTTCATATAAAATAGGTTCAATAACGTCAAATATGTCTTCTTGAGTTACAAAAGACATTTCAAGTTGATAAAGTTGATAAAACTCTCCTGGAAAACGATCAGCCCTTGCATCTTCATCGAAAACATGGTGCAATTTGAAAATATTTATCAAACCCTGAAACCATTAGCAACTGTTTAAAAATCTGTGGAGCTTGTGGCAATGCATAGAATTTGCCAGGGTTTAGCCTGCTTGGTACTAGGTAATCGCGTGCTCCTTCGGGAGAGGAAGCCGTGAGTATTGGAGTTTGAATCTCCAAAAACCCTTGCTCTATCATGAGCCTGCGGAGTTCTGCAATGATTTGTGAGCGCAAAATAATGTTGTTGCGAGCTTTTTTACGCCTTAAGTCAAGAAATCGGTATTTAAGTCTCATATTTTCTGGATATTCTTGCTCACCGGCAATGCTTGCTAATATACTTTTTTCTTCTTTTATTACTTCTTCATTAAGGTGGAACTCAACTTCCGACTCAACGCGCAAATTGTTGACTATTACCTCAATTTCTCCGGTGGGAATAGAGCTGTTTACCATACCTTCAGTTCTAGCTTTGACTATGCCCGTAACAGTAATTACACTTTCTGATTTTAAATTTGATATTTTATCAAAAAAATCTTTATCGTTATTGAATACTAACTGAGTAATTCCATAAAAGTCTCTTAAATCAACAAAGATCAGGTTGCCGTGGTCGCGCCTGCGATATAACCACCCAGATAGGGTAACTTCCTTTTCTACATCGTTCTTCCTAAGTTCGTTGCAGGTGTGAGTTTTGTAGCAGTTCATATTTGTTTGGTCACCAGAATTTTTAGGAAGTATAGAAATAAACTTTATTGCATACAAGCTCATTTATCGTATATTTACACAACTTGCGAGATAAAGAAATGTTGCCTTGTACTGTCTTTGCTCACACATAAGTTTGCAGAATTTCTATAATTATGATATAATAATTAAAGGTATTTTCAATAAATCTGGATACGAAAAATGCCATTTGCACAGATCATAATATATAGCATAACATTGCTTGCTGTAGCTTCGGTGTTTTTCTTTTTGAGAAATACATATAAGAACCGAATTCGGAAAATCATATTTCCTAAAAAAGTCCTTGAAGAGGAGTGGGAGGAAGACAGAAAATTCAATGAATTATATCAAAAAAATAAGCAAAAAGAGTTGATCAAACATCAAGAAATGCTGCACGAAAAGCAAAAAGGTATACAGGGTTACAAAGAAGATCCAGAAATAGTTGATATTGCAAAGCCAGTAGGTAAATGGACAAAAATGGTTATGTTAAGTGGTGGATTTGTGCAGCGTTTGGCGCAATTAATAAATAGAGAAGGTGGTAAGAAAGGGTTTTGGGAACTGTTTGTAAAAGCTCAGGCTTCGACTCAAGATAAACATAAAGGGAAAGGCAGATAATGTATCTGTTATATAGCCTATTTTCTGATATTAAACTTCTTGAATTATGTTAAGTTTTACAGCCAGTGTTGCCTCAGATACAAGGATGTCACCCCAGTGCTTGACACTGGAACCCAGCAAGCTTTGCTTGCAAATGGGTTTAACAAACATTAGATTTCTTGTATCATTCCGTGTTGTTCCTATTTGGAATCCAGAAAAGTTGACGCTGTGTTTTAACATTAGGTTAATTACTTCCATACTTACCAATCTAGTGTTCAACCAGAATTTCTGGATTGTATATTAAATTAAAGCCGTAAAGCTATAATAAGCAAGGAGTGGTACTGT
>NZ_JADAKK010000078.1 GCF_020278625.1 Wolbachia endosymbiont of Mansonella ozzardi | reverse complement strand
ACTCCAAAATTTCAGAAACAACACCAGAACCAACAGTTCTACCACCCTCTCTTATTGCAAAACGCAACCCCTTGTCTATCGCTATTGATACTTGCAATTCCACTTCTATACTTACATTATCTCCTGGCATTACCATCTCTTTCCCTTCCAGCAATTTTATACTTCCCGTTACATCTGTCGTCCTTATATAAAATTGCGGCTGATAATTTGCAAAAAATGGCGTATGCCTTCCTCCTTCCTCTTTCTTCAATATATATACTTCCGACTTAAACCTCTTGTGCGGCATTATTGTTCCTGGCTTTGCTAATACCTGCCCCCTTTCCACTTCTTCTCTCTTTGTTCCCCTCAACAATATCCCTACATTGAGTCCTGCACATCCTTTGTCCAGTAACTTCTTAAACATCTCAACACCTGTACATATTGTCTTTTGCGTTGCTTTCAGACCTATTATTTCTATCTCTTCACCCATCTTTATTTCTCCCTTTTCTATTCTTCCTGTTACCACAGTTCCACGCCCCGATATCGAAAATACATCTTCTATTGGCATTAAAAATGGTAAATCCACAGGCCTAGGCTGATTAGGCACATACTCATCTAATGCTTTCATCAATTTATCCATTGATTTTTTTCCATATTCACTATTTTCTTCACCTTCCAGCACTTTTAATGCCGAACCCACAATAACTGGTACTTCATCTCCAGGAAAGCCATACTTTGTTAACAATTCTCTGACTTCCATCTCCACCAAACCAATCATATCGTGATCAGCAACATCAGCTTTATTTATGTATACCACAATATGCTTAACACCAACTTGCTTTGCCAGTAATATGTGTTCCCTTGTTTGTGGCATTGGACCATCAACCCCTGACACTACTAATATTGCCGCATCCATCTGCGCTGCGCCTACTATCATATTTTTTACATAGTCAGCATGCCCAGGACAATCAACGTGTGCATAATGCCTCTTTTCCGTCTGATATTCAACGTGTGCTGTTGCGATCGTTATTCCCCTTTTCCTCTCCTCTGGTGCTTTATCTATTTGATCGTATGCTACAAAATTTCCATAATACTTTGTTATTGCCGCTGTCAATGTCGTTTTCCCATGATCTACATGCCCTATTGTCCCAACATTCATATGCGGCTTGCCAAATGCTTCTACTACTTGTGTTGTAGCTTCTACTGCTGTTGTCATAATTGTTACCCTTAATTATACCTTAACTCATCAACCACATATTGTGGCACTTGTTCATAACAAGAAAAATGCATGCTATATTGAGCCCTTCCTTGAGATATAGAACGCAAAACATTTATATAACCAAACATACTTGCAAGAGGAACTAAAGCAAGAATTATAGCACTATTATTATGCGTTTCCATACCTGAAACTTGTCCTCTTCTACTGTTTACATCACCCATAATATCACCCATGTACTCTTCAGGTGTAATAATTTCAACCTTCATTATAGGTTCTAGCATCTTTGGGCCGGCTTTATTTGCCATTTCCTCAAAAGCACCTTTGGCAGCTAGCTCGAAAGCTAAAGGACTTGAGTCAACTTCATGAAAGGCACCATCGATAAGAGTAGCCTTAAAATCAATAACTGGGAAGCCAGAGATCATTCCTCCCTCTTTTATCAACTCCAAACCATTTTGTACACCAGGAATGTATTCTTTTGGAATTGCACCACCCACGATTTTACTTTCAAATTGAAACCCAGAACCGGGCTCAAGAGGTTCAAATAAGATCTTTACTCTGGCAAATTGACCAGCACCACCTGATTGTTTTTTGTGAGTGTAATCAATTTCAACAGATTTGGTGATAGTTTCACGGTATGCAACCTGAGGCGTGCCAATATTAACATCAACGTTAAACTCACGCTTTACTCTATCTGTAATAATTTCAAGATGCAATTCGCCCATGCCTTTTAATATAGTCTGACCACTTTCTGCATTTACCAAAATTTTTAAAGAAGGGTCCTCTGCAACTAATCTATTTAAAGCAATACCTAGTTTTTCCTGATCTGAAGTAGTCTTAGGCTCCACAGCAATTTCAATAACAGGCTCAGGAAATTCCATACGCTCTAATAATATAGGAAAATCATGCGAACATAAAGTATCACCAGTAATTGTTTTTTTCAATCCAACTAAAGCAACTATATCTCCAACTTTAGCTTCATTTATATCTTCCCTATTGTTAGCATGCATAAGCAACATTCTACCAATTCCTTCAGTCTCATTTTTTACTGCATTTAACACAGTGGATTTAGACTTCAACTTACCGGAATAAATACGAATAAACGTTAAGCTACCCACAAATTTATCTGTCATCACTTTAAATGCAAGAGCAACAAATTTTTCTTGCTCTGAAGGTTTAATCGCAATTTTCTTTTCTGGATCCTTAGGATTAGTTCCAACAATTTCATCAACATCAATAGGGGAAGGTAGAAAATCAACTATATCGTCTAAAAGCGGCTGTACTCCTTTATTTTTAAAAGCTGATCCGCATAATACAGGAACAAAAGCTCCTTTAATAGCTCCGCCCCTCACACATTTTTTTAGCAAATCTACTGGCAGGTCATTAGATTCAAAATAAGTGTTCATTGCTTCATCTTCCATCTCAGCAGCGGTATCTAATAAAAGATTTCGATACTTTTGAGCTTTATCAAGCAAATCAGAAGGAATACCTTCATAAAAAAATTTAGCACCTAATGTCTCTTCTTCCCATATAATAGCCTTCATAGAGATGAGATCTAC
>NZ_JADAKK010000019.1 GCF_020278625.1 Wolbachia endosymbiont of Mansonella ozzardi | reverse complement strand
TATCTGCAGTGGATGAAAGAAGGTATCTATCGGGTTGCAGCTATACGAACATTATGATTTGTAGGTAATTTGTATGGTAGATTCCATATACCATGATATAAAGTAGTTAGTTGTACTAGCCTAAAGTAAGTCAGTTGTAGCCTGAGTTTGTTTTAGCCCAAAGTCTTCCGTTAGCTGTGTAGAATACATTTCCTGATTATCTTGATTATAGAAAGTAAATTCGTGATCATCTAAGTTCAATATTGCAAAACCGAAGCCGAAGAAGTTTCTAACTTCATGTGCTAAGTAATTTTTGCCGTTTGAGTAACTAAATTCTACATTTTGGTAAGTGGGTTCCTGATCTTGAGCGTGTAATAGTGCGCTACCGTTTCCAACTATAATCTGGTCTGGAACATTATTCATTAATAAGATCTGAGCTATATGAATGTGGCCAGAAACTATGGTAGTGACATTGCTTGGAAATTTATCCCCAAAGGCTTCAATTTGTGTGAGATTGCCATGACTTCTTAATGTCAGAAGCTCTTTTTTTGGAGATCTCCAAAGCGGTCTGTGAGTTAAAAACCACGTGGGTTTGTTAAAACTATCTTGTGTTAGTTTGTAAAATTGCTTCTCAAAAGCATCAATTGCACTTTGAGTTGTGAAAATATCTTCACCAGACGAAGAATCGAAGATGAAAAATCTCATCGGTCCAATGTCCAAATACCAGCTAGGGACGAAATTTTCACATTTTTCGGATGAAAAAGGGTATGGATCTAGATATCTAAACCATCCTTCATGAGCTCTATCACAACTTTCATGGTTTCCCCTGATAAAGAGAAAAGAAGATTGTGGTAGAATATCCTTTGCAGGCTCAAACCAATCAGCATACCAAGCTTCTTTATTGTACCCATGAATATTACCGCACTTTTGTTCATTTCTACATTTTGTTTTTCTGTAATGATAATCACCAACGTGGATAATTAGGTCCGGTTTATGAGAGGCAATAGAATCTAAGTTTTTTTTTAAAGGCCAGCTATCTACTGAATTACATTCCTGTTGAAATAATGCGTTTATTCTGCAGCCTGTATCACCAATAAAAGCGATTTTGCTGATCCTTTCTGGTAGTGTGGGAACCTGTATATTGTCAATATTAATGTTTTTAGCATTCATTTCTGCTGTCAGTTCACAAACTGTTTCGGTGTGATCATCATTCTTAATTGAGCTGCGACTTAGCATTTTCATTTTCTCACCGTCAACATCAACAATGGGACAAGTGTCATTGTCTATGATTGCACGTACGCTTAATTTATTTTCTGTAATAGCTTGAGACCACGTGTATAATATCTGCGTATGGGCAGAGTGAAAGCTGGTTATAAGAGATAAGATTAAAAAAATAAAGATATTAGCTATACTCATTTATATAAAAACCTGAGCTTAAAACTAGCGACACAATCGTCTTAAATAACTGAAGTTTATAATCACAAAATTAAACCTCTTGCGTAATTTACTTTCTGATTTTATGTCAAAACCTGCCTATGCTTCTCCTAAGTATTCTGTGTGTCTTCTAAAAATTCCTTACCATAATGTAAGAAATCTATTCATAACAGAATTATACAGACAATTTATAAATTATCCTAGTATCAGATTGACACTTTGGATGAAAAATCCTAAAATGATTAAGTAATTTAAAATGATTATATAAAACTGGAATAAAGTGCGGTCGTGGTGGAATTGGTAGACACGCAGCGTTGAGGTCGCTGTGGCTCATAAGGCCTTGGAAGTTCAAGTCTTCTCGGCCGCATCAAACTTTTTGTCGTTATTTGATGTAGGTAAAATGTTAATAAGAAATCAAAGTGAAAATAAAGTAGAAAGGGCCATCAGTGAAATCAGGCGTGGTCTACCAATTGTAATATATGATGAAAGTAATTATCTATTGTTTGCTGCTGCTGAAACTTTAGAGAGGGATTCATTTGATCAGTATAAGCTCATATCAGACAATCTATGTGTCACTTTAACTTCAAGTAAGGTGCAATATACGTTCCAAAATGAGGCAGGTGGCAGCAAACGTTTACCGGTAAACAGCTTTGATGAGCTACTTTATTTAGTAAACTATTCAACAGAGGATAGCACAAAAAAATTGCAGCGTTCAAAGATGATAGATAAATGTGCTACTACTTTGCTTAAATTCTCAGAATTATTGCCATACGCGTTAATAATTGATATGACTTTTAAAGATAAGAATGAGATGCGAGATTGGTGTGAGAAAAATGACGTCATTACTCTAGACACATCATTCATAAACGATTTTCAACGAAACCAGAGTTTATACGAAGTGTGCAAAACATCGCTGTTTTTAAAGCAGACTCAGGAAGTAAATGTTATATCTTATAGAACCAAAAGTGGCGGGAGGGAACATTATGCAATTATTATTGGTAATCCAAATGAAGATGGTGACCCGTTAGTGAGAATTCACTCTTCATGCTATACAGGCGACTTATTAGACAGCTTATCGTGCGATTGTAGAAGCCAATTACATCAAGCAATCCAAATAATGACTGACTCTAGCGGTGGCATTATATTATACCTTATGCAGGATGGTAGGGGCATTGGCTTAACTAATAAGTTAAGGGCGTATGATATGCAGAGAAAATATAATCTTGATACTGTGGATGCAAATAGAATATTGGGTTTTGAAGGTGATGAAAGGAATTTTGCTGTTGCAGCTGAAATACTTAAGAAATTAGGCGTTAAAAAAGTCCAATTACTTACAAATAACGGTAGAAAGTTATCAGAGTTGAAAAACAGTGGTATAGAGGTTACGAGGTGTCTACCACTTATTATGGAACGTAATCAGTATAATGGTTCGTATATGGAGACAAAGTTTGGCAAACTAGGCCACAAGTTAAGGGTTTTTTAGCTTTTCTGTTGTAACTACTTTGTTGATTTACTATATTCGTTAATGTTGGTTAAGGTTTTTAGAAAATTAAAATGCTAAAGCTTTTCAAACAGAAAAATAGTGAATCGTTGGGTAAGGATATAAATTGGAATTCGAGTCGTCATAGCACAGTTGTTGCTCAGAGAAATACTTTACTCTTATTTACATTAATATTATTAGTAGCAATTTCTATAAGCATATTGGCTATATTTAAAATTAGTACAAGTAGCACTATTGAACCATTTGTTATAGAAATTGAAAAAAAATCTGGAATAATACAATTGGTTGATCCTGTTACAGTAAAACAATATTCTGCAAATAAAGTACTAAACAATCACTTTATTGCAGAATATATAAAGGCAAGAGAGGTTTTTGATCAATATAACTACAATTATAACTATTACACAAAGGTGAGGTTATTTTCTTCACCCAATGTATATAATGAATTTAGAAATTATATCAGCTCACAGAACATGGATGATCTTTTCAATTTATATTCGGGTTTTGTTAAAAGTGAGTTTAAGATTCGCTCAATTCAGAGATTGTATGATGACACCTTTCAAGTGAGGTTTACCGTGGAATTTACACGAAAAGATGGAAGCTCTGTAAGAAAAAACAAGATAGTCATCATGTCATATAAGTATGCATCACTTGAAATGAATGATCAGCAGAGATACGTTAATCCATTAGGATTTCAGGTTACTTCTTATAGGGTAGATGATGAATATGTGTAGAATATTGTTAGTTTTAGCTTTACTGATAAATAGTAGTTTGAGTGTAGCAGTTAATTACAATAAGCCTATTTCTGTAGATAGCAGAATAAAAACTTTTGTGTATAGTCCTAACGAAGTATTTACAGTTGTTTTTAGTCAAGGTTACTATTCTTATATTGAATTTGCAGAGGGGGAAAAAGTCAAAAACATTGCTGTTGGTGATGCGTCAAGTTGGAAAATTAGCCCTTATGACAATAAATTACTCATTATGCCTTTTGAAGTTAGTAGCCGCACTAACATGATTATTACAACAACCAAAAAAAGAAATTACATTTTTGATTTAATCTCAAGACCAAATTACGATAAATATCCAGATACTGAGAAAATAAGTCATGATTACTCTGCTGAAAAAGATATATCTTATGTAGTACGTTTTTATTACCCTCAAGAGGAAGATGAATTCGATGTTGATTTAGATGAAGTATCAACGCCTACTCAAATGCAATATGTTGTAGACAAGCCAGAAGGAGTGATACAGGAGAATGACACGAAGTACAATTATACATATATCGATGAAGGTGTTAACACTGATATAATACCAATTGAGTTATTTGACGATGGCTATTTAACCTATTTCAAATTTAGGGACAGTAACAAAATACCTCAGATTTTTACAGAAGAAGGTAAAACTAAATTACCCTGTAAAAGACTGTTGTTTGATGGTTATGTTATAATAAAAGGAGTGCATAAGAAGTTGTTTGTGCATTATGAGAATAATGAAATTGAAATTATAAATAGGTCACTTTAGCTGTGGTGCATATAACATGAGTAAAGAAAAGCGTAACAATTCGGAAAATGAGTCAGAAATAGAGAGTAAGGTAGTAACAGTTGGCTCTAATCAAGGCCACAGAGCATTAATGGTTGTTATTTTAGTGCTTCTAGTTGGCGGGGTATATTATCTCTATTTTAGTCCTTCTTCTGATGAAGAGGATGTGGAAGTTCTTAGAGACGAAGAAACGAAGCAAAATGTTCAAGAATTGAAAGGAAAGTTGGAACAAGTTCCAGATAATACGATGATTCATGAGAGGATAATAACTGATCTGCCATCTTTACCTCCTCTTTCTACACCGCAAGTTATACCGGAAGTAAAACAGGCTAAAAAAGAAGAAGTGGTAAAAAAAGAAGAGGAAAAACCAAAAGAAGCGTCCACGTCAAATATACCTGTTTTGCCAAAGCAAAACTTCCCTAATAGCAATATTACCAGCAATTTACCAACCTCGTTTCCTACAATAGGTAGGGGTGGTTATCCTAGAGACAGGCGTAATGCACAAATGTTAGCAATTTCAGGTGGTGGTAAAGAGGACAAGGCTGCCGATACCATTTTATCCAACACTTCAGTACAGCCGAATGTAGCTACCAAAGTGGGGAAACTTGGGTTTATGATTACTCAAGGCAAAATTATTGACGCTGTTCTTGAAACTGCAATAAGTTCTGATCTGCAAGGAACGCCACGTGCTGTGGTTAGTAGTAATGTTTATGCAGAGACTGGTGATACGGTTTTAATACCCAGAGGTTCAAGATTGATAGGTGGCTATTCATTTGACCCGAATGTTGCAAGAGCTCGCATAAATATAAACTGGAATAGGATTATTCTTCCTCATGGAATAGATATTGCTATTTCATCACCTGGTACCGATGAACTTGGTAGAGCAGGAGTAGCTGGCATAGTTGATAATAAAATAGCAAGTGCATTGTTTTCTTCAATATTGCTTGCAGGCGTTTCAGTAGGGTCAGCTGTTATAGGACAAAAGGCTTTTAATCTTGTTGATACGCTAACTCCTATGGATGCGGTGAAAGCTATCACTGCAACTGAAATAGATATTTCTTCCCTTAAGGATATTCTTAGTAAGAAGGATGAAAAAGATGAAAAAAGTGCAAAGAATGATAAATGGAAGCTTGGGCTTAGAGCTATTAGGAAAATTAAGAACGCGTCTAATGAACGGAGCCTAGTTGAGATATTTAAGCAAGTAGTAAAAGACCTGGGTTTGGCTTCAATTGATAATGATAAGGTTGATGAAATAACTTTGGAAGATATAAGGCAATTATTGCGGGAACAAGGAAGCAAATCTGTCTATGAAGAAGCAATTAGCAAATCAATCAATGATTTTTCTAAAGATATGCTAGATATAGTCGGTAGATCTACAGATAAAAACCCAACTGTTTATGTAGATCAAGGCACTGCATTGAAAGTATTTGTTAACCAAGATATAGTATTTCCTCCACAGGCAATATTAAACCCAGTGAAATGAACTATGCTGCACTTGATACATATTTAGAGCCATTACAAAGCATCTTTCAAGAGGAAGGAGTAAACGAAATATCAATAAATAATCCAAAGGAAGTATGGATTGAAAATCGTGGTGAAATAAGGTGTGAAAAATTAGAGATATTCGATCTTAACCATTTAAAATCTCTTAGCAGACTGATTGCTCAAGCCACAGAACAAAAACTGAGCGAAGAAATACCGCTGCTTTCAGCTACGCTACCAAATGGTTATCGTATACAGATAGTATTTCCACCAGCATGTGAGTCTGATAAAGTAGTCATGTCAATTCGTAAACCTTCTAACATGCAATTAGCATTGGATGATTATGAAAAGATGGGGGCTTTTTCTGAAACTGTTATAGAAGTAACTGATGATCCAGTGGACCGTCACCTGGATTCACTATTAAAGCAAAGGAGAATAAGAGAGTTTTTAGAATACGCTGTAGTAAATAAAAAAAACATCATAATTAGTGGTGGAACTTCTACAGGTAAAACTACTTTCACTAACGCAACTTTGCGTACCATTCCAGCCGAAGAGAGAATTATTACTGTTGAAGATGCGAGGGAAATCGTTTTGAACGATCATCCAAATAGAGTGCATTTGATTGCCTCTAAAGGAGGGCAAGGTAGGGCCAAAGTGACCACTCAAGACTTGATAGAAGCATGTTTACGCTTAAGACCAGACAGAATAATAGTTGGTGAGCTCCGTGGAGCGGAGGCTTTTAGCTTTCTTAGGGCAATAAACACTGGTCATCCAGGATCAATATCAACCCTTCATGCGGATAGTCCAGCAATGGCCCTTGAGCAAATAAAACTGATGGTCATGCAAGCAAATCTTGGCATTCCTCCAGATCAGATCATACCGTACATTAGAAATGTAATCGATATTGTTATTCAACTTAAAAGAACCAGTGGGGGAAAAAGAAGCATTTCTGAAATATTATTTACTAGATCATCGGATGGGAATGCTTAAATTTATACATAATGAGGAAAAGTAGTTTATGAGTAATGGAAATCATCTACGCAATATTTTGATAGGAGGGGTTGTAGCTTCCAGTGTACTAGAATTTTGTTTCTATTTATCTGGTGTATTGTTTTACCTACTTGTTGATGGTCCAGATGGCGTGGATTTTAAAGCAATTAACCCTAGCTTGACGCCTTTTCCTCAAGCTCTTTGGCCAACAATTTTTGATCATATGCAATATTGTTGGCATAATCCAGAGTTGTATAGCTTTGAGATCAAAATTAAGTTGATTGTATCTTCTGCGCTGCCTATCGTTGTTTTGATGATTATTTTGTGGAATTTAAGGGAAAGAATAGTTGAATGGCGGCCATTTAAAAAGAAAGAATCACTACACGGAGACTCGAAGTGGTCATCAGAGAAAGACATAAGAAAAGCCGGGTTAAGAAGCAAGAAAGGGTTATTGCTTGGCAAAGATAAAAGAGGCTACTTTATTGCTGATGGGTTTCAACATGCATTGCTGTTTGCTCCTACAGGCTCTGGTAAAGGTGTTGGTTTTGTAATTCCCAATTTATTATTTTGGACTGACTCAATAATTGTACATGACATAAAGTTAGAAAACTATGAAATAACAAGTGGTTGGCGAGAACGGCAGGGACAAGAGGTATATGTATGGAATCCAGCACAGCCAGATGGAGTAAGCCACTGTTATAACCCATTGGAGTGGATTAGCGAAAAACCTGGACAGATGGTTGATGATGTACAGAAAATAGCCAACCTAATCATGCCTGAACAAGACTTTTGGCAAAATGAAGCAAGAAGCTTATTTGTTGGAGTAGTATTATACCTACTTGTTGCACCAGAGAAAGTTAAATCTTTTGGCGAAGTCGTACGTACGATGCGTAGTGATGACGTGGTTTACAACCTTGCTGTTGTTTTGGATACGATGGGTAAAATAATACACCCTGTGGCATATATGAACATTGCAGCCTTTTTGCAAAAAGCTGACAAAGAGAGATCAGGTGTCGTTTCAACCATGAACTCATCGCTTGAATTGTGGGCAAACCCGTTGATTGATACTGCAACGGCGACAAGTGACTTTAATATTTTAGATTTTAAAAAGAAGAAAGTTACAGTTTATGTTGGTTTAACTCCAGATAACCTAAACAGGTTAAGGCCTTTGATGCAGGTTTTCTACCAGCAAGCAACTGAGTTTTTGTGTAGAAAATTACCGTCGGATGATGAGCCTTATGGTGTATTGTTTTTGATGGACGAATTTCCAACACTTGGAAAAATGGAGCAATTTCAAACAGGTATTGCATATTTTCGTGGTTACAGAGTTAGACTGTTTTTAATTGTTCAAGATACTGAACAGCTCAAAGGAATATACGAAGAAGCAGGGATGAACTCCTTTTTATCAAACTCAACATACAGGATAACTTTCGCAGCTAATAACATTGAGACGGCTAATTTAATATCGCAACTTATAGGGAACAAAACTGTACAACAAGAATCGTTGAATAAACCTAAATTTTTAGATTTGAATCCTGCTTCGAGGTCGTTGCATATCTCTGAGACACAGAGGGCGTTGTTGCTACCTCAAGAGATTATTATGTTGCCACGTGATGAGCAGATAATTTTAATAGAATCGACTTACCCGATTAAATCAAAGAAAATTTTATACTATAGCGATAGCACCTTCACAAGAAAGCTATTCAAGCCAACCCGTGTGCCTACACAAGAGCCATATGATCCAAATAAAGTTTTTTCTGCTACTAACAAAGATAAAGTTAGTAAAGAAGAGAATAGTGCTATTGCAGAGCCTAGTGCTGCTGATTATCCTGTTGAAGCTCGAACCGAAGATGCAGTATATGATGAATCAGAGATTAACGATGAGCTTAAAGAGGAAGATTTTGATGATGAGGATGTTGGCGACAAGTTTGAAGATGACGGGTTTAATGACGAAGAGGAAGAATTTGAAAGTGGTGATGAATTTAAAGAAGAAAGAGACGATGGTGGGCTTGAAGACAAGGAAGAGAAATTTGATAATGAAGATATTGACGACAAGTTAAAAAATGACAATAAGGCCAAAGGTAAAGATTAATTTTGCCTATTTTTTTTTGCTCAGAAAACAAGTTATGCAAATCATTAAGCTTTTCACATTAAGCTATTTTTAATCAATTAGTATTAAATTATCTACTTTAGGTTAGTGAAATGGCAAAATGAGTAATAAAAAAACATTAGCAGTTACAGCATTTGCTTTGTTATTGTCACAACAGTCTTTTGCAAGCGAAACAGAAGGATTTTACTTCGGTAGCGGATATCACGGCCAATTTTTTAATAACATGGGTTCACTGGAAGTGAAAAAAATAGAAAATAACCCCAGGAAGCACATAACTATAAATGAGATGTATAATTCCTAACAAGATAAAAGGTCAAAAACCAAGTGAACACAAAGGAGACTATAGTCCACCTTTGCTGGATGGATAACGCTTAGCTATGAAGGAGTATTGGGTGACAACAGCTATAGAGCTGAATTGGAAGGGATGTACTTTTTTGTAAAAGCAGATGATGTTGGCTTAGAAGACAACCAAATGAGTATGTCGTGCCTAAAAATTAAAGAAGTAGGCAGCTCAAACAAGGCTTATATGTATGCTGCTAAAGTTGATGATGACCAAATTGAAAACACATCTATGATGGCAAATGCCTACTATCATTTGAAGAATGACAGTTTCTCCTTATGTTGGAGCTGGAGTAGGTTTAACAAGGATAAAAATATTTGGAAAAGCGTCAATAAGACCTGCATATCAATTAAAAGCTGGTCTTGATTATTCTGTAAATGAAAGTGTAAATATGTATGTTGGATATAGGCATTTTGGTGCTTTTGGTACTGATCACGAGCTAAAAGCAAATCTATTCTATTGGGGGAAGTGAAACCAGGTACTTCAGGAGCAAAATCGACATTGGATTACGATGTTAAAGACAATCTACCGGAAAGAGTTGCAAAACAGGAGAATATAAATATAGGCAGTGGATTATTTGCTACACACGGTATAGGGGCTGGTCTTATTTTCTATTTTGTTAGTAAATCTTAAGGCATGTTGCTCTTTGGAGAAAGTAACCTTTTGGTATCGTTCCAGCGTTACACGCTGGAATTCACGAAAAAATGGAGCCAATGGGCTTTGTTGCATAGCTAGCTATGCAACAAAGATAATCAGGATGTTACTTTGGCAATAAATTTAAAAAATTTACTAAATAAAAAAAAGGCGAAAAAACTGGTTACTATCTGTTGTCAGTATTGGCGTTTTTACGTCTTAAACGTTCCAATTTAGCTGCTTTTAAGCGCAACTAGCCTAAGCTATAATATTTAAGGAATTTGCCAAGCAGAAAAAAAAGACAACAAAACCCCAAGTTAGCTAATTATTCCACTCTCTATTTTAAAATCCGGCGTTGGGTAATGTCCTAAACTGCTTATAAGCGCGTTTCAGCTTGTATGGGTAAAAACCTGAAGTTTTAAAGACATGAAATGCACGTAGTGCGAAAAATTAAACAATAACATGCCAAATACAAACTTTCTTGTTATTTTAATCTGCCCAGGTTGGGAAATTAAACAAATAGCTTCATTATTATGATAATGAGGTTGGAGGAGTTCGTCAAGTAGTTTTTCGTTTCTACGTTAGCTGCTTGGATGACGCCAACAGTTGATTATCTTTTTACTCTACTGGCAGCTCTCAAGCTTTCTATTCAAGATCTTTAATATTAAATCCAATTCATTTGAATTATTATACCGTATCATAACTTTACCCTCGGAATTGCTGTCATTTTTTGATCCTTTAAGCCAAGCTAAGAAGATATAGCGCCCTCTATTGCTGCTATATTCTGATTTTGAATATATTTTTGTTCTTTTTTATCACTACTTTGATGTAAGTCTTTTATCAATTTTTCAGTTTGTCTAACATTCAAACCTTGGAAAATTATCTTCTCTGCAATGCTTTCTGTGTTTCCAACATTAATCGATGCTCTTGCATGCCCATAGACAATTTTTTTTCGTTAATCATTTTTTTCACACTGCCAGGAAGAAACAACATCCGAATCATACTGGTTATGTGACTGTGGCTTTTGCCTACAGTTGAGGCTAGTTTTTTCATGTGTATAAGGAAACTCATCTATCAATTTATGCTTTACCTTCCTCTATTGGATTTATATCTTGCCTTTAGTATGTTCTCAATTATAGATAATTCGAGCACTCCTTGTCGTTCAAATCTTTTACAATAAGCTTGCCCCACTATCAGGGTTTGCAATCTTGCTTGCTCGCCAATAACGTTCCCCAGCTATTATTTCATAACCGTCATTATTTAAATCCTTGCGCAATACAATAGACTGTATAATACCATTTTTCTCTATGAAACTTGCCAGTTCTTTCAGCGACTCTTCATCAAAGTGCTTTCATGGCTGAAATTTGCTTGGATGCAGTAGTGAAATAAGCAAATACTCTTGCCTATCCCTTTTATTATCATAATTATCACCTATAAGACCAGCAAGATCTCTACCTAGGAGCCTATCATCCTTCATACTATGCCCTCGCTCACCAGCTTTTTCTCTTGGCAGCTGCTCACATATTTTCTCAAAATTTCCTTGGCTAAATTTATGTATGCTTATGCTTCAGGGCATTTAAGGATCGTATACAATAGCGGGTTTCCCGTGAGGGGGTTTCTTCCGATAATCTCACATTACGCGGAATGATTCTCTCATATAGTGGAACAATAGTTTTATACACCTTGTCATTTAAATACTGACAAATGTCATTTTTGATTTGTTCGCTAAGCTTGTTCGCTTGTCATACATTGTGAGCAATATCCCTTCTATTACCAGGCAAGAGTTTAAGTTGTTTCTTTCTTATTAACTCCACAATTTTAACTAGGTGACTCGGTCCTTCCAGAGCAAAAAATTCACACTGAAGGGGAACAATAATAGAATCAGCAGCAGCCAAGGCATTAATGGTAAGCAAACCAAGTAATAGAGAACAGTCAATGATTATGTACTCATAATTATCACGTATTTTTTCTAATGCGCTTTTTAGAACAAATTTTCCTCGTTCAAGCTGTGATAATTCGATTCCTGCAGCTGATAAATCAACCACTGACGAAATTAGCGATAAATTTAGAATTTTCTTTGTATCGAAAATTGCTGATTCTATCTAGTTTATTTTCGCTATTTAGTAATATTTTATATATATTTTTTCTTCCCTGCTACGATAAGAAATCCCACCCGGTGCTAGCATTTCCTTGGTGTCAAGATCTACCAATAAAGTACTTTTTCTTATAGCAGCAAAAGCCGTCGATAAGTTTATACTAGTTGTAGTTTACCAGCTCCACCCTTTTGGTTTACTATTGAAATAACCTTCCTCACGCCTTTTATCCTACGTATAAAATAACTCTATTGTATATATGCTAGAAATCTTTGCATTAGAAAATTTTTTTGTTACCTAAAATTAAACTGTTTTTTTCTTTGTGTAGTACACTTTGCACTTTGTTTCCCAATTCATTCAGGGTGAATGGCTTTGGTAAGAAGTGGAAATCTTCCACATTAATGGTGTCATTTTTCAAAAACGCATCTTCTGCATACCCAGAAATAAAAATAACATTAATACCTGGTCTTTGAATTAGGGCTTCTTTAACTATCTCTGGACCGCTAACTTCTGGCATAATCACGTCAGTGATTATTAGATCTATGTGTAAGCTTTTTTCGCTTATCATTTCCAATGCCTTGTTACCTGTACTGGCTTCTATTACATCAAACCCTTTTCTTTGTAGTGTTTTAGTAGTGAATTCTCTTACTGAATCTTCATCTTCGATCAATAAGATTGTACCATTGCTTTTAACTTCATTTACTACTGGTTTCTCTACTTCTTCGCTGCTTTCCTCTCTATGGTTTTCATCTGATATGTAAACCATAGGCAAAAATATGCTAAATTTAGTTCCATGATTTATCTCACTAGCAACATAGATATACCCTTCAGTTTGTTTAATAATACCATATACAGTGGAGAGGCCAAGACCTGTACCAGAGGTAATATCTTTAGTAGAAAAGAATGGATCAAATACTTTTTGAATTGTATCATGCGTCATTCCACATCCTGTATCAATTACTTCAATTACAACATAATTTCCATGTTCAATTGCTTCTTTGTCTGGAGAAAACATATTCTTAGGTGTAGAATTTAATGAATTGATCTTTTTATTAAAAGTTCGTATGGTTAGTTCTCCGCCCTTTTCCATGGCAGCACTGGCATTTATTACTAAGTTAAGTATAACTTGCTCTAATTGTCCTTGATCAGCCCTCACCATACCTAGATCCCTACCGTAATAAGCAGTGAATTTTATATTCTCGCCTATTAACCTCTTTATCATTTCATAAAGATTAGTTATCACACTGTTTACATCAATAATTTTTGGTTGCATTGTCTGCCTTCTTGAGAAAGCAAGCAGCTGCTTAACTAAATCTGATCCGCGTTTAGCATTTTGCTGTATTTGTATTATATTTCCAAAAGATGGATCACTAGCTGAATGCTGAAGCAAAAGCAAATCACAAAATCCTATTATTCCGGTTAGTATATTGTTAAAATCATGCGCAATACCGCCTGCGAGTTGTCCTATAGCTTGCATTTTTTGATAATGCTCAAGTTTTATCTCCAGATTTTTATGCTCAGTGTTATCGACAAAATAGCAGAGTATGAACATCATTCTATTATGAAGAAACTTATTGAAATATATCTTCATATTATCGTTGTTGCTGAGCTGCACATCAAAGGATGCGTTATTTATTCTATTACTAGAAAAATACTCACGTATTTTCATATGATAGTCGTCTGATATCAGTGTAAAGATCGAGTTGTTATTTTGTCCTGCAAGCTTTATTAGCGCTGTATTTTTTTTTATAAAGTTACCGTTTACATCGCACTGTGCAATAGCGATTGATGAATTTGTAAAACATGGATGTAATTGATAATCAATAACGTTTGATTCAACTGGCGTAATAAAGCCATATATATAGTTATGGTGATGTTTATCACAAAACATAGCAGTGCTCATATAAGTCTTAAATGGAATACCACTTACGGTACAAAACAAAACTTCATTATCAGTTGCTGTATTATTATACTTAGATTGAAATACAAAATCATTGATTGAACTGCCTCTTTCAAGTTTTTTCAGTTCAAATATGTCTAAAAACCTTTGATTTACAGATAAAATCATTCCTTTAGTATTTGCAATGTAAGTTCCTATATTATGCTTTTCTATTAATTCTTCGTATACCTGCTCTTTGTTCATCTGTGTTGCTTTTAACACAAAATACCCATATGGTCTTGCTATTGGTGCTAGTGATAAATTTAAAGCCTTATTACTACTTATAACAACTTGGGGATTATCTGGTACTGGTTCAAAAAGCAAAAGAAAATTAGACATTTTATCTTTCTTGTTTAAGGCAATGCATACCTGTACAGAAGAGTTATTTTTCAGCGCATGGTATAGCGCCTTCTTGTCTTTCTCCGAAATGTTCCCTACTTCAAGAATCTTGTCTAATGTAATGTCATTATCTATGTGATCTCTGAATCTTTCGTAGAACCTTGCGTCAGCATAAACAATACCTTCATCTCTGTGTAAAATAAGACAAAACTCTGTATTATAATTTAGTGCATTTGCAAATATTGCATTTTGAAATTCTACGATATTAAGTAGGTATTTATAGCGTTTTACATGATATACTATAAACAGAGTCATTAAAGTGCTAACTAGCAGGTTAATCTCTATGTTAGTGCGCTGGTCATATATATCAAAAAAGTAGAGTGTTGATATTACTACTGGAGGTAAAAACATAATGACTGCCATAGCAATAATTGACATTCCGTAATTTCTCAATATAAAGTCAACTCTGTTCTCTTTTTTGCTGTCTATGTATCTTTTACTCATTGCGCATATAAAAATATTTTATTATACTTACTTAATTATTATAGAATTATTAACATCTTTGATAGGCAATTACCACTTAAATCTCTCGAATATTGGTACTGTTAACAAAACATTATGAACGAACAAAAAATGCAAGCTTTTAAATGGTTCTGTGCACTAAGAAATAAAATTGTAAAGTCTTTTTTTTCAATTGAAGAACAGTCATCTACAGATCCAAAGATTGAAAAAAGAAAATGGGATCGTCCAGGTGGTGGAGGTGGCGAATCTACAATTATTTACGGTAATGTTTTTGAAAAAGTAGGAATAAACGTTTCAAAAGTACATGGAAAATTCGCAGATTCAATTATAAATGAAATTCCTGGTGCAAGCGAGAGCAATGGGAAATTTTGGGCAAGTGGCATATCTTTAGTGTCTCACATGCAATCTCCTCTGATTCCTGCAGCACATATGAACACAAGGCTGATGTATACATCGAAACAATGGTTCGGTGGAGGAATGGACTTTACTCCAATATATAGAAATGATGAAGATTATAAGTATATTCATGAATCAATCAAGGCAACATGTGATGAATTTGATACTGAGTATTATCCAAAATTTAAGGAGCAATGTGACAGCTACTTTTTTTTACAGCACAGAAAAGAACCGCGTGGAATTGGTGGGATTTTCTATGATGATTTGAATTCTGGCAACTGGGAAAGTGACCTTAAATTTACAAAAGCAGTAGGCAAGACCTTTTTGGAAATCTATTTGCATATAATACGTCAGCATATGCAAAAGCCTTGGACGAAAAGGCAACGAGAGGCCCAATTAATAAAACGTGGCAGGTACGTAGAATTCAATCTGCTATATGACCGTGGTACAAGATTTGGTTTAATGACGGGTGGTAATCCAGATGCAATTATGATGTCAATGCCGCCTCTTGTTAAGTGGTTATAGGAATTATAAGCCTGAATGCATGGACATTGTGATTTGACCAGTCGTCATCCAGTAGGAAAAAAAACTGCTTGACAAATTCTTCCAACCCTCTTATCACGATAATGAAGCTATTTGTTTAGCTTCCCAATCTGTGCAGGTTTAAATGACAAGAAGGTTTCTATTTGGCGTACTGTTGTTTTGTTTTTCTATCTAGTAAGTTTCTTAAATATTTATAACTAGCAGCAATTTATGAGCAAACATTTGTTTTTACAACAAATGTTATCATTCTAGCACCCCTTATCCTATCATCCCAACACCCCCTTTCTTGTCATCCAAGTGTTCTGACACTGGGACCCAAAATATTACTTCAGTAATAAATATTTAAGAAATTTACTAAATAAAAAAAGCAAAAAAACCCCGAGTGGCAAGTTTTGACTATATAGTGCTTTAAATTGGCGCTATAATGATTTGCTGACGCTTAATTTAAGCGTAACTTGGCTAAATGTGAAAAGATGTAGAAGATATGCAGGCGCTATAATTTAATGCAACCTGCCAAAAAACACCCTGAGTTTTTTTATTGAATTTTGTCATTGAGCCTGCAGATCAAAAACAAGTTTTGAGTTAAAAATACCCTTATTCCTGTGGTAATGAAGTTGTTAGAATTTGTCAAGTAGTTTTTTCCTATTGAACCAACGTGCTACTAAAAGCTATGCAAAAGGTCTATGTCTATTAACTATAAACAGCGTTTTGTATCTGCTGCAATGACTTTACTTCCAGCTCGCTACTTTTTACATATTGAATTGCAAGTGCTAGCGCTTTGCTTCCAGACGCTGTGGTGCTATAAGCTATATTTTGCAAAATAGCAGCTCTTCTAATGTCCTTGCTGTCTGAGACTGATTTGATACCTCTTGAAGTATTAATCACTAGATTTATTTTTCCATCTTTAAGCATGTCAACTATATGCGGCCTGCCTTCTCTCACTTTATTTACAGCTTTTGCAGTAATACCATTATTGCTCAGGTACAAAGCTGTGCCTTTAGTGGCGTATATTTCAAAACCCAGCCCCTTCAACATTCGTGCAACTGGTAATATATACTCTTTGTCATCATCTTTTACCGAAATTAAAGCTTTCCCTTCTGTTGGTAACTTATATCCTGCAGCCATGTGAGCTTTTGCAAGCGCAGCCTCAAAGGATAAGTCGATTCCCATTACCTCTCCTGTTGACTTCATTTCCGGGCCGAGCAGAGTGTCAATTTCCGAAAAACGTGTAAACGGAAAAACAGCAGCTTTGACTGCAAAGTGATCAAGAGGTTTCCTTTCTTGGTCTAATTTTTCGCCTAGAATAACTTGTGTAGCAAGCTTTGCTATAGGAATATTGACTACCTTGGAAATAAAAGGAACTGTACGGCTAGCTCTTAAGTTCACTTCCAGTATGTATATATCATTCTCTTGGATGGCAAATTGAATGTTTATCAGGCCTTTCACTTTTAATTCAAAAGCTATTCTTTCAGTTTGCAATTCAATCTCTTTTACGACTTCATCACTCAGCGTGTTTGTCGGTATCGAGCAAGTTGAATCACCAGAGTGAATTCCGGCTTCTTCAATATGCTCCATAACTGCTGCAACGAAAACCTTTTTTCCATCGCATATAGCGTCAACGTCAACCTCAACTGCATTGACTAAGAATCTGTCAAGTAGCAGCGACCCGTGTTCAAAAATCTTAGTCTGATCCAGTACATATTCTTTAAAGCTCTCAATATCGTGCTTAATCGACATGGATTGCCCACCTAAAACGTAGGATGGCCTGACTACTAATGGAAACCCCATCTTCTCTGCGTTGGCTAACGCTTCTTCCACTGAATGACAAATAGAGTTCTCAGGTTGTTTTAAATCAAGCTGCAAAGCAAGGTTTTTAAATCTCATACGATCTTCAGCAAGATCTATAGAGTCAAAAGATGTACCAAGGATGTGAAAACCTCTTTCATTTAGCACTTTGGCTAATTTTAAAGGTGTCTGACCACCTATTTGCACTATGACACCCACTAATGTGCCATTTTCTTGCTCTTTGTTTAGTATTTCAAGCACATCTTCTACAGTTAGTGGAGCAAAGTACAAACGATCAGCAGTATCATAATCAGTTGAAACAGTCTCGGGGTTACAATTAATCATTATTGTTTCATATCCCATTTCCTTGGCAGCAGAAACTGCATGCACGCATGCGTAGTCAAACTCAATACCCTGACCAATACGGTTTGGTCCACTACCTAAAATGACAACCTTTTTTCGGTCAGAGACGTTTGCTTCGCACTCTGTCTTATTTATAACGTCTCCTTCATAACAGCCATACATGTAAGCAGTGCCTGATTCAAACTCAGCTGCACATGTGTCTACACGTTTGTAAACTGGGTTAATACCAAATTTTTTCCTTATTGCTTCAATCTGCTCTACTCGGCCTGCAGCGCGTGACGCTCCAGTGTCAGCTACTTGGATAACAGGAGTAGATTTACTGCTTAGTTTTGCCAACCTTGCATCTGAAAATCCCATCTTTTTTAGTTCTAATATTTTATATGCAGTTTTAGGCAAACCAGTTTCTTTAATTTTTTGTTCAGCTAAGATGATTTGCTGTATATTTTGCAAGAACCACAAATCATACCCTGTAATCGAATTTATTTCTTCTATGCTTATTCCATGACGAATTGCGTCAGCAGCAATCAGTAATCTGTTTGGTAGCAGTTTTGCTAATTGAGATTTTATATGATCAACATCTGTACCTTCAGAGAACACTTCATCAAGTCCCGTGAGACCAATTTCAAGTGAACGAAAAGCTTTTTGTAGTGATTCATTAAAAGTGCGGCCTATAGACATCACTTCCCCCACCGATTTCATGGAGGTTGATAGCTCACAATTCGTTCCCTTAAATTTTTCGAATTCAAAGCGAGGAATTTTAGTGACGATGTAATCAACCACTGGTTCAAATGCAGCAGGTATAATTGGTGCACAATCGTTGCGTATTTCCTCAAGTGAATAGCCAACAGCAAGCTTAGTTGCAACTTTTGCTATGGGATAACCTGTTGCCTTTGAGGCCAGCGCAGAAGAACGAGAAACCCTTGGATTCATTTCAATTACAACGAGGCTGCCATCTTCTTTGGGATTAACTGCAAACTGGACATTTGCACCACCTGCGCTAACATCAATTTCTCTCAGAACTGCTATGGATGCATTTCTCATTTGCTGGTACTCTGCATCACGCAAAGTTAAAGCAGGAGCGACAGTAATGCTATCACCTGTATGAACTCCCATGGGATCAACATTTTCTATTGAACAGACTATTATACAGTTATCTTTACAATCACGAATAACTTCCATTTCGTATTCTTTCCAACCAATAATCGACTCATCTACCTGGACTTCATTTATTGGCGAAATTTTCAAAGCATTCTCTGCAATGTTGATAAACTCCTCTTTATTGTACGCTATACCACTACCTGCACCCCCAAGAGTAAACGATGAACGAATGATTGCAGGCAACCCTATATAACCCAAAGCTTCCTTTATTTGTCCTTGATTTTTTATAATGATACTTTTAGGGTATTTTAGTCCTATTTTATCCATAGATTGGCGAAATAATTCTCTATCTTCTGCTTTTTTAATCGCTTCTCTATTCACGCCAATGAGCTTTACGTTATATGCATCCAATACCCCATCATCTGCAAGTTTCATTGCACAATTGAGCGCGGTTTGCCCGCCCATCGTTGGCAATATTGCATCTGGCTTTTCCTTAATTATGACTTTTTCTATGATCTCAGGTAGTATAGGTTCAATATACGTTGCATCAGAAAACTCGGGGTCCGTCATTATAGTTGCAGGATTGGAGTTTACCAGAATAACTTTATAACCTTCGCTCTTTAATACCTTACAACTTTGAGTTCCTGAATAATCAAACTCACACGCCTGACCTATAATTATTGGACCTGCTCCTATTACTAATATAGATTCTATATCTGTACGTTTTGTCATAATTATAATGACGACCTCTATTTAGGTAATTAATGTTACCAATCTTTCCTGTATATGTGAATTTTTATTAGACTTATAGTCTACCGCTTTAGACCCACAACTGCATAAGCATTATAATTTGGCCAGCCGTCATCCAATAGAAACGAAAAAAACTACTTAAAGATTCCTCCGGTTTCCTTATC
>NZ_JADAKK010000018.1:12229-20300 GCF_020278625.1 Wolbachia endosymbiont of Mansonella ozzardi | reverse complement strand
TCGTAGATTTTGTGTTTTTTTGATTATTCCTGACTATCATAAAAAGGGCTATAAGCTCAAAATTATACTTAAAGAAAATAACTTGATTGTATATGCTATATTCATTATTAATCTCATTAAAGGAAGGTTATTATGAATACAAGCATATGGAAGTGGGAAACACATTACCCATAATAAAAATGGGCGTTGAAGGTACAGTTGCACTTGCATCTTTAGCGGCAGCAATAACAACGGTACTAATTGCTACTAATATAGTTGCTTTACCTGAATCTCTGGTGTTTATTAACACAATCGTTAATCCTATTGGAGTTGCAGCTCTATTTATTGTTGCTATATACTTTGCTACACTGGCTTATTGTTCGCATAAGCAAATGCGCAAGAATGAAGAAATAGGTGAAGCTAAGACATCAGCTGAAAATGCTAAAGCGACTAAAGAAGTATAGGAGATAATTCAGAGCAAAATTGAAGCAAAAACTAGAGATTTATTACTGAAGAAGCATTAAAAACCACGCTGAAAGCAAAAGCTGACAAGAAGTATGTTGATGAGCAACTAGCTGAAAAAGCTGATGCATCTGCACTGAGAGCAAAAGCTGAGAAGACCGAAATTGTACCAGCAGTATTCAAATTACCTGAAAATGATGTTAAGCAACTTAAACGGATTCTTGGCTTACAAGAGCAAGTAGCTTAACCTGTTACAAGAGGTAGATTTTCTACCTCTTTCCTTTATTCAAGCATATAAAAGCTACTATAATCTATCCCAAATCTCGACTATATCTTCATCAAAGTCTATCACTTCTGCTTTTTTTAATCGGTAGCAGTTGTTGATAGATTGGATTCCTAAATCTCCTACAAAAGCAGTAGCATCATTACCTAGAATTTTACCGCTGCGGCAGATTATCAACCTGTCGATCAAACTATGCTTCAATAGCTCTGTGATTAGTATTCCTCCACCTTCAACTAATAACCTTGTTATGCCAACCTCTGAAGCAAGTTTTGATGCTGTATCTTTTAGGCAGACTCTACCTGCACTATTTGAATTAACTACTAGATAGTCAATGTTTTTTATTTTTCCCTCTACTTCTTTATTTGTGATCACCCAAGTTGTTACTTTATCTGCAGTCTTTGCAATATTGTGCTCTTCTTTCAATTTTTCCCGGCTATCTATGATTAGTCTTATGGGTGACCTATCTTCAAGTTTTGGTAATCTGCAAGTCAAGAGTGGATCGTCATTAATGAGGGTATTACTGCCAATCATAATTGCATCATATTTTGCTCTAAGCTCATGTACCCAATTCCTTGTGTTTTCGCTTGTTATCCATTTGCTATCACCTGTAAATGTTGCAATTTTTCCGTCAAGGGTTGTTGAAATTTTGCAAGCTATAAATGGTCTGTGTAATTTTCGAGTGGTGAAGAAGCCAATATTTAATTTTTCTGCCTCCTCTTGCATAATTCCTTGTTTCACTTCAATTCCTGCCTCCTTTAGAGCTTTGATTCCTCCACCTAAAACTCTTGTGTCGGGGTCGATTGTTGCAATCACTACCCTTTTTATTCCAGCTCTTGTGATTTCCGCGGTGCAAGGTTCTGTAACTCCAAAATGGCAACATGGCTCAAGGGTAACATACATAGTTGCACCATGAGTCGAATCTTTAGCACTTTGTAGAGCAACTACTTCTGCATGTGGGCGCCCGCCAACTCCTGTATGACCCTCACCAACTACCACACCATCTTTTGCAATAACACACCCAACAGCAGGATTTGGTGCAACACTCCCGAGGTTTTTTTCAGCAAGTTTTAGTGCAATTGACATAAAATGATCGTCGGTCATTAGAAAGAAGTCATTTCGTAGGAGGTATCAAAAATTCTTCTATGCTCGTGTATGGCAAATCTGTCTGTCATACCCGAGATGTAGTCGCATATTACTACTGAACGCTTGAATTCATAAGAAAGCTTTTTCCACTCTGTGGGCAATAATCCTGGATTTTCATAAAAACATTGAAAGAGCTCCTGTACTATACGTTTTGTTTTGTTCATCGTTCTGTTTAGCTTATAGCTTCTATACATTTTTTCCATGTTGAATTTTTTCATTTCTTTTGTGGCATTTGCAACTTCTGGTGAAAATGTAACTAGCATCTTATTTGAACTTCTTACATCCTCTACGCTTTCTATTTTGTAATCTTCAATATTTTTTTTAGTCTGAGAAACAACATCACTTATCATAATTCCTATGGTTCTACTCAGTGATTCATGTATAAGTTTGCTCTGAGATAGTTTTGAATATTGGTTTTTTACATCTTTAAACGTGTCTCCGATTAAAGGAATATCGAACAAATCTTCTACAGTTGCTAAATTTGCTCTGAGTGCATCGTCAAGATCATGGACACTGTAAGCAATATCATCAGCAATTGAGGCAACTTGTGCTTCAATGCTTGAGAATTCTTCAAGTTTTAGATCATATTTTTCATTATATTCTAGCAATAGTTGATTATTTGTGTGGAATACTGCATTCCGACCAAGCAAGGGACCGTTATGCTTTGCAATGCCTTCAATAACTTCCCAACTTAGATTCATACCATCAAAGTCAGCATGTTTTTGCTCAAGATAAGTTAAAATCCTTATAGCCTGAACGTTATGGTCAAATTCATACTCCTCGCTATCAAGATTCAAATTTTGAACTGATTTCTTTAGAGCATTCTCTCCTGTGTGACCAAACGGAGGATGACCAAGGTCGTGTGCAAGCGCTATGCATTCAGTAATATCTTCATGTAAACCGAGTCTGCGTGCAATAGATCTTGCAATTTGTGCAACTTCAAGGCTATGAGTAAGCCGAGTGCGATAGTAGTCGTGTTCATAATTGATAAAAACTTGTGTTTTGTATTCCAATTTTCTAAACGCATTAGAGTGAATAACACGATCTCTATCACGCTGAAAACAGCTGCGGTTTTCATCTTCTGGCTCTTTAAAATATCTTCCTCTTGTTTTACTTGGGAAACACGCATAACTTAATAGAAAATTATTGTTTGACATATAAAATTTCCACTATAATAAATTATAAATAATAAATGGTAGTGACTATGTCAACAGATTACAATATTAACTTGACTGACAATGCATTAAAGAAAATCCATTCCCTTGTAGAGCAGGAAGAGAACAAAAGTTCTGTTTTGCGGATTGCAGTTTCAGGTGGTGGATGTTCTGGCTTCAAGTATAACTTTCTTATAGATCAAATAAATAAAAGTCTATCTTTGAGTGATGACGATGATGATTACGATGATGAATTTGATGACGACGATGATGACGATTATGAAGAAAGGCAGGGTTATAGAGGTCATTCTAGCTTTAGCAGGAGAAGCAAAGATATAGTAATTAACGACGAAAATGGAAATCCTATATTAATGGTTGATAATTGTTCGGCGAAATTTTTAAATGACTCAGTTATAGATTATACTGAAGATCTAAGTGGTTCTGGGTTTCAAATAAAAAATGCTCTTGCTAAGTCTCAATGTGGGTGTGGTAATAGCTTCTCAGTTTAATTATTACTGAATGCCTTCTAGGCCTTTTCAACATGGGTGGTGACGTAGCACTAGAACTAACTTCTGTAGATAAGAGCTTTAAAGAAGCTCCTGCTGTTATAAAAGATATAAACCTAAGGGTCGCAAAAGGACAAGTAGTTGCGTTGATTGGCAATTCAGGATCAGGAAAAACAACTATATTGCAAATTGCAGGTTTATTAGATAAGCCAACTTCAGGTATAGTAACAATAGATGGAGTAAATTGTACACAAGCCAGCAATAAACATAAAACTCATATAAGAAGAAATTTTTTAAGCTTTGTTTATCAATTTCACTATTTGTTACAGGAGTTATCGGTATTGGAAAATGTTATGCTTCCTCAACTTATTGCGGGAAGAAGCAAAACTGAGGCAATAAAAAATGCGCAGACAATGTTGGAAAAATTTGGTTTGGAAGACAAAGCAAGTAGTGTAATATCTAAAATTTCTGGCGGAGAAAGGCAAAGAGTTGCAATTGCAAGAAGCGTTGTAAATTCTCCAAGACTTTTACTTGCAGATGAACCAACGGGGAATTTAGATCCAACAAATTCTTTGAATGTGTTTTTGCTGTTATATTCGTATGTAAAGGAAAATAATAGCTCTATGCTTATAGTAACACACAACTACCTTCTTGCAGAAAAGGCAGACTGTATTTTACAGTTAAAAGATAAATCACTGGTAAAATTGCGAATGGATGCAGTATAGAACTAAAATCTATTGAGCTACTATCTTGTACTTACCTAACCAATGGTCATTAACGGAGTATAGTCTGCACGAAGTACTTTCATTACCTCTTATACATGGACTTTTTAACTTACGTGACTTGCTTAGGGAACACCCTGGTAACATAGATACAATAAAAACAAGAAATAACAACTTCCTAAACATAACAAAACCTCTTTGTTTACATTACTATACTCATTTTTCTTGTTTGTAAAGATTAAGCATACTCTCTTATTTTTACCTCTTTTTTGGTCTTTTTGGAAGAAACAGCTACACTATTCAAGCGCAGTTTTATATAGTCGTCTATAATTTGAACTACCTCCTCTTCTTTATCTCTTAAGAAATGATTAGTATCGTCTATAATGTGATATTCCATATGGTCACTTTTTACTGAGTTCATCAGCCTTTTTGCTAGTTCTGTTACATCGCTTTCTTCTGAGATTGTATCATTACTGCTTTGTATTATAAGCCCAGGAACCGGACAGGGAGAGAGAAAAGAGAAGTCATACTTTGTTGCTGGAGGAGAAAGGGCAACAAAACCTACTACCTCAGGGCGGCGCATTGTCAATTGCATGGCTACCCATGCTCCGAAAGAAAAGCCAACTATCCAAATTGGAACGTTGCTAGGGTTATGTTCTTGGAGCCAATCGATAGCTACTGCAGCATCAGTTAATTCCCCTATACCCTTATCAAAAGTTCCGGTGGACTTTCCCACACCACGGAAGTTGATTTTCAATGCAGAAAAGCTGTTTCCGATAAAAGATGCGTATATATTATGTATTATTTTACTATTCATATTGCCCCCATATTGGGGGTGGTGATGTAAAATTAGCACAACTGGTGCGTTAGCTTCTATACTTTGGTGATACTCACCTTCTATTTTTTTTGCTGCATTATTTAAAAAAACTTCTACCACGGTAGCTCCTAATAAAAACCTGCTCGATAGGCATTAACTAATGTAAATCTTGTATATATTAATCATGTATTAATTTTACTGTTTTTGCAACAGGCTTTTTATCATGTTAAGCTGATATATATGACTGTTATAGCGAGTAATAAAAAGTTTTCCTAAATTAAATGACAGATAAACCTTCAAGCTCCTTTTCTTTAGGTAGTGATTACGTATATGCTGACTATAATGCAACTTCTCCAATTATCGACAGTGTAAAGAAGAGTATACTTGAGGTCTTATCAAAACAAATTCTGAATCCTTCATCATTGCACAGAAAGGGACAAGAGGCGAGAAAGATTCTTCAGGATGCAAGAGATAATGTTCGTGGGATTATTGGTGCTTTAGATGATAAAGAGGTAGTTTTCACGTCTGGTGCAACTGAAGCAAATAATCTTGTTATGAAAGGAATGGTGGGCTATCGATATGTAATTTCAGCTATAGAGCATCCTTCAATTCTCAATTCTACATGTAATCCACATATAATACCGGTTAACCAAGAAGGTGTTGTTGATCTTTTAGAGCTAGAGAAGGTTCTGAGCAAACTCGAGGGAGATAGAGTAGTAGTTTCAGCTATGATGGCTAATAACGAAACTGGGGTTATTCAGCCTGTTAAGGAAGTAGCTGAAATAGCACATAAATTTGGAGCAATCTGTCACACCGATGTTGCTCAAAGCGTTGGAAAAACTGAAGTTAATATGGAGGATTTAGGGGTGGATTTACTCACTTTATCTGCTCATAAATTTGGCGGTATAGCGGGTAGTGGAGTTTTAATATTTGACAAAAAACTTGTAATAGAGCCTATTGTAATAGGTGGTGGACAAGAGAAAGGATTACGAGGTGGTACGGAAAATATTGTTGCAATTGCAGGTCTTTCTGCTGCATTGCAGGATATTCCATATCTTTTGTCAAAAATGGATGAAATAAAGAAGCTACGCGATCAATTGGAGTGTGAGCTGTTAAACCTTGCCAGCGGTATCAAAATCTTCGGTCAAAACTCCAAAAGGTTACCAAATACAAGTCTGATTTATATGCCGAAAGTAAGGAGTGACGTGCAGCTCATGCATTTTGACTTAAATAACATTGCAGTTGGCAATGGCTCTGCATGCTCTTCTGGAAAAGTTGAACCTTCCCATGTTTTGCTTGCAATGGGGGCAACAAAAGAGCAAGCAGAGTGTTCTATTAGAATCAGTATAGGTCAAAAAACTAAACCACGAGACGTAGAAAAAATAGTGGATTGTTGGTATAATATCTATAAGATGTATGGTCCCAGAGTATGATGCGCAAGGGCCTTGGAATCCAGATCAAATTGCTGGGTATCGTTTAAGTTTTTCAGTTTTATTTGGTGTAATGAGGAAGAAACCCTATCAAGTACTTATTGGAATTTGTTCACCAAAAAGCTTTTAAGCCTTTTTTGATAAAGCAAGTATGCGTGCTAAAGTTAAAATTCAACCAGGGAGATTGTATAGCTGTAATAAGGTGGATAAGTCCAAACTCCATCTGTCTTGGGAAGAGTTTGCTAATGGAGGCTCTTAAGTTGATGCCGTTGTCTGTTCAGCTGAGCGGTTTTAAATTAACTCATAACTTCTTTTTTGAGTTGTGCAGTTCAGCTTTAGGAACTCCAATAGATTCAACTATCAAATCAACAGATACTAAGTAGGTCTTTAGCCACAACTATTTTAGCCTGTTTTTACCCTCTGCTCTGTGCTCTGCTTTTTTCAGTAGCATCATCAAATTTTTGAGCGAGGATGCCTTCTTCTTTGCGTAGGTCCATTAATCTTTCTTCATACGCTATTAGATCTTTCTCATTCCAGAGAAACTTGTCTAATTTATCATATGCTAGTTTTATTATTGGTGATTTTCCTGCTATATTCCTTAAGTCTTCGTCTGTAGTATCCTCTGCATGCTTAAAAAAAGCACCACCTTTCTACTGTGCTTTCTAGCTGCTCTGCTTTATTCTTTTGAAACTTAGGCAACTCAACAAAGACAAACTGAAAATCTTTTTAGTAATGTCTACTGGTTTTTACATCTTGTATATTATGAGTAGAAATGTACTCAGCTTCCTTAGGAAATATCGTATTATCGGAAATAGCAGTAAAGAATACTGTCTTTAAATCGATGTACTTGCCACCTTTTCCAACTTGCCTTGAATAAGCTTCAGCAGCATATAGCTGAACGCGTTTCTCAAAACCTCTATCACGCAAGCTGCATCTCAATCACATATCTGAACCCACTAAAATCCTTGCAAAGAGCGTCAACAATACTCTGTTTATCAGAGGCAATTTCAGGATTCATATAGGTGCTAAGAAACTCAACTTCTTGTATAGTATCTATTCCGGTAAATCCTAAGATATCATTGAGAAAACGGATAAGAATGTTCTTGTTTTTCTCAGCGCCAAAGATTTTCTTGAAGGTTAAATCCAATTTTGGATTGAGAAATTTTGATAAAGCCATGAGAGATTCACTTAAAAAGTATTGAAAATTATACACAATTCTGTAGAAATATTCAATCTTTTTGTTTCGAATGTGTTAAAAGCAAGTGGCCCTGTGGTTAGCAGACCAGCACCTCATTCTCCTGTCGTCCCAGTACTTGATGCTGGGATCAAGTTTTCCATAAAAATGGTACATTTTAACATAACTTTTATGCTCACTTACTTAAATAAAACTCCTAGATTCCAACTTCAAGCGCTGAAATGACAGATCTATGGATATATCCAAGTAGCCCCTTCTCTTGTCATCCAAGTAGCTAACACTTGGATTTAAGATGCTACTTTAGTAATAAATATTTAAAAATTTTATCAGATGAGAAAAAAAGGTAAAAGAAACCCAGTTGATGCTAGTTATTTATATTA
>NZ_JADAKK010000018.1:0-12128 GCF_020278625.1 Wolbachia endosymbiont of Mansonella ozzardi | reverse complement strand
TCGTTTAATCTGTATAGACTGGAGCTAAATAATAGCTTCAATACTATGATAAGGGTGACGGCAAAGATTGTCAAGTAGTTTTTTTGTTCTGTTCCTGTGGCTAAAAAATCTAAATTCAGCCAGCACTTGGGTGATATCACTCTTATAGGCCTATGTTCATGTAATTTCCCATAATAGTTAAAAAAATTAGTAAAAAGTTACTGTAAATTTACGTATTTTGAGGCTATAATATTCAAAAACACTTGATGTATGGATGGTTTTATTGGAGTTAAAGGCGCAAGGGAGCATAACCTGCAAGGTATAGATGTTAATATACCGAAAAATAAATTAGTTGTTATAACTGGACTCAGCGGTTCTGGCAAATCTAGCCTTGCGTTTGATACGATTTATGCAGAAGGCCAGCGTCGGTATGTAGAGAGTCTTTCGGCTTATGCACGTCAATTTCTCAACATTCAGGATAAACCAAATGTTGAGTCGATCACAGGCCTCTCTCCTGCAATATCTATCAACCAGAAATCGATCTCAAAAAATCCAAGATCAACAGTTGGAACCGTTACTGAGATTTACGACTATCTACGCTTAATATACGCACGAATAGGAATTCCTTATTCACCTACAACTGGACTGCCGATAACGAAACAAACTGTATCTCAAATTGTAGATACTATAATGGCGTTACCTTTAGAAACTAAAGTATATATACTTGCTCCCATCGTGCGTGGCAGAAAGGGAGAACACCTCAAAGAAATATTGGAAATTAAAAAGCAAGGATACGTAAGACTAAAAATAGATGGTAAAATACATAATATAGATGATTTACCTAAGCTCGATAAAAACAAAAAGCACGATATATTTGTGGTTGCAGATAGGGTATCAATATCAGACGATATAGGAAATCGACTGCCAGGTAGCATAGAATCAGCATTAAGACTTGGTCGTGGCTTAATGTACGCAGAAGTAGTGAACTTGCCTGATGATCATGATTCCGAGTACAGAAATGATCAAGTTTTAACTTTCTCAGAGAATTTTGCATGTCCGGAGTCCGGCTTTACTCTTGAGGAAATAGAACCAAGATTATTTTCTTTTAACAGTCCCTACGGCGCATGTTGTTCATGCAATGGGCTTGGTAAAAAGCTGGCTATTGATATAAAGCTGATAGTTCCAGATGAAACGCTCTCAATATCTGAAGGTGCCTTGAGGCCAGTGGGGTTGATGCTCCGTCAAGTGCACACAGGTTATGGGTTTCTAAAAAATGTAATACTGTCACTAGCTGAAAATTGCAAATTCGGTCTTGATGTTCCATGGAAGAACATAGATCAAGTAGCGAAGGATGTGATACTCTTTGGTTCTAGAGAGATGAGATTTCAAGGTTTAGTTAGTATATTAGAAAACCAGATGGATTATGATGAAACACTTATTGAGCGATATTGTTCTATTGTTCATTGTAAAGAATGTGCTGGCTGTAGATTGAGAAAAGAGGCACTTACAGTGAAAATTGATGGCAGGCACATAGGTGAAATATCTAGGCTTAGCATCGATGAATCCCTTAAATGGTTTGAAAATCTCCCAGGCAAGCTTACAGAGCAACAAAAGCAAATCTCAAATAAAATATTAAGTGAAATAATCAAGAGGCTAACATTTTTGAAAAATGTAGGGTTAAACTACCTTACACTTGACCGTGAATCTGGCACACTCTCTGGAGGTGAAAGTCAAAGAATCAGACTTGCTTCACAAATTGGCTCTGGTTTAACAGGAGTGCTGTATGTGCTTGATGAGCCTTCGATAGGCCTTCATCAATGTGATAATGACCGATTGATTGCCACACTTAGGAACCTGAAGGATATAGGAAATACTGTAATTGTTGTTGAGCATGATGAAGATACAATAATGGCTGCTGATTATGTAATTGATATTGGACCTGGAGCTGGTGTAAATGGAGGAAAGATTGTTGCAGAAGGAACGCCAGATCAGGTGCAAAGAAATCCAGAGAGCATAACAGGGCAATATTTGAGTGGAAAGAGGGAAATCTCGATTCCAGAAAGAAGAAAACAAACGACTCAGTTTATAAAGGTAATTAATGCGTGTGAGAATAACTTAAAAAATATAAATGTTGAATTTCCTATAGGGAATTTTATTTGTGTTACTGGAATATCTGGAGGGGGAAAGTCAAGTTTAGTCATAGAAACACTATACAAATATTCAGCACATAAGATATATAATTCATCTGCAAAGTATGGCAAATGCGATAAGATAGAAGGCCTTGAATATATAGATAAAATTATAGAAATAGACCAGTCACCAATTGGTAGAACTCCTGCGTCAAACCCAGCTACATATGTTGGTATGTTCACTCATATAAGAAATTGGTTTGCAGGTCTTCCAGAGTCGAAGGCACGAGGCTATAACATAGGCCGATTTTCATTTAATACTAAGGGAGGAAGATGTGAAGCGTGCAAAGGTGATGGACATTTAAAGATAGAAATGCATTTTCTGCCGGACGTTTATGTGAAGTGTGAGCAATGTAAAGGTCAGCGATATAACCGAGAAACGCTGGAGATTACTTTCAAAGGAAAATCAATTTCTAACGTGCTTGATATGACGATAGATCAAGCTTATGATTTTTTTGAGAACCTTCCAGTAGTAAAAGAAAAGTTGGTTTCTTTGAAAGAAGTGGGGCTTGGCTACATAACACTTGGACAGCCCTCAACAACGTTATCTGGGGGTGAAGCACAACGAATAAAGTTATCCAAGGAACTATCAAAACGATTTACCGGAAGAATATTGTATATTCTTGATGAGCCAACAACCGGATTGCATTTTGAAGATGTAAACAACTTACTAAAAATGCTCCATAAGCTAGTTGATTTGGGAAACACTGTTATAGTTATCGAGCACAACTTGCACGTTATAAAAACTGCAGATTACGTAATAGACATTGGCCCAGAGGGTGGAGTAAAAGGCGGAGAAGTAGTCGCTGTAGGAACTCCAGAAGAAATAGTAGACATACCAAGAAGTGTTACAGGTAAGTACCTTAAGCCGTATTTATCAGATAGAGCATAAACTATTTTTTAATTATATTAGGCTACTCTGCACACTTATGATTTGGGTAGGGCAACGTCAGTATGTCAATATTTTAAAGGGTATGTTGAATATGGAATTGTGCCTGCTAAGAAAATAGAGGGTTTCACGCTAACTCCAGAAAGTAGTTTCCATAAATCTGTACGTCATATTGATAATGTGCTAGGACCTGTAAAAGATATAATTTATGGAGTTGAGAACGAAGACGATCATAATAATCAATACATGAAAAGTTGTGAATATGTAGGCTATAGAGCAGGGAAAGTTTACCTATTGTGTCAACTTGCTGCTTTCTTGGCAACTAGCATAATATTGCAGCCTTTACTTTTGACAGCGGCATATTTGTCGTATCTTCCACTCAAGTTATCTTCAAAGATAACAGGGAACAACTGTTTAAAAGCAATTACAAGGTCATTGGTCGACCATCTAGACGTATTTTTAGATATTGGACAGGAATGCGCTAGTGCAGTGTCCAGAGATTTAATAAGATTGTAAGTTATGTCTGTGCTGCTGTCGTTTGGGCTGCTGCATTGATCATAACTCCACTTGTGTGGGCTTGTAACAAAGTAAGCTGAGTGAAATACAGAAACCAGAAAAGACATCTTTAGCCAATGGTATGTCACAAACTGAGTTATAATACCAATCTTCGTTATTAGGAAAACAAATAGAATATATTACAAATTTGCTTATACCACCAATTATAGGCAAAACGGTATCTTTTTAATTTATCCTATTACCAGTGAAATTTGGTATAGGAAATTTTGAAAAATTGTCTAAAACAGCTAGAATAATGAAGTTAGAAGTCTTGGGAGAGGTTTAAAAGATATAACCAATAAGATGGTGATCACCTGTATTTATAACCATCAACAATAAATTTAAATGGTATTATACCGCTTAGAGCGGCCTGAGCATTGGACAAAGTAAAGCTGATATCAACAGTTCGATTCTTCACCCTCTTATTTTGTTCAGTTGTAAAAACTACAACAGCATTTCCAGCGAATGTGACTAGGTCCTTGATTGGTCGGTCAATGGATAACTTTACTACATTTATGTTGGAAATTTTTCCTTTAGATGAAAACAAATAACTAGTTTCATTGCTCATTTTTTCTTGAAAACCTCGATAGACTTTATATATAGAGTTGTTTTGTATGAAATTTTCTCGGTATTCTGGCTCGATGACTCTACTAGACTCGTATGTTTCAACGTATTTACTTACTAAGTACCTGGCTATAGAAGTGTATTCATCATCTTCTTCATTAAAACTAAGCTTACGTATTATAGAGAACTCATCTTCTATGTAATTCACATATTTTACAAAATTTAAATCTCTTTTAATAGGAAACAACAGGTATATATTTAGTAGTAATAAACATAAGCACACTAGGAGAAATGATACTATCAATACCATCCAAGATCTTTCTGCTATACAAGACAGGTATCTATAACAGTACCATTCAATTGCTTTACTAAAATAACTCTTGTTTTTTACTGATTCAGGCAGCTTGTCTCCCATAATATAAAGCTCTATTGGACTATCATAGCAACAATAAACCCTAAAAATTTTAAAATATATTTAAATTTTCTAAAGCAGGATGAATGATTATATCACCTTGTTCCGCAATAAGGCAGAATTTGTCGATTTTGCTCATATCCACATTTGTCATTCTTTACACTGAAATTTTCAGGACCATAGGTATTACCATCTGCACTTTTGTGATAATTATAATAACGTAATTTATCTTGGTCGTCAAAATAACTAAATTCATCAGCGAGGGGGTTCCCACCTTTCTGCCTTTGTTACCTTTAACTAGCCCAAATAAATCTGCTGCATGGTTTTAAAATCCAGGCTCGACAGCTCCATCCATAGCAAAAAACTTAAGTGCGTGACCAACATGCTCCTTAAATTTTAGGTTATAGGTCTTTTTTACACTACCAAAACCCACAAATTTATATTCATCTAAAACACCAGAATATTGTGGATCATATTTTTTATATTCAAAAAACTCATTGCCTAGAACGTTGCAAAACGTTAATTTGTAATTACTGTCATTCAGTTTAACACCTTTAAGGTAATGAAAATCTTGAGGAATTTTACTTCTTCTTTTGTAATATGGTTACGCACAACAAGCTCGCCACTGAGCATATGATAGCCAATTTTTAGCTAAGTAGCTATATTAATTGTTTTGTTTAGCTTTAAATTTGCTTCATAAATACCATTTGACAGATCATTTCCTTTTTCTAAGGTTACGTCCTGGTCTAAAGCTATGTTCCTATTTAAGCTTAGTTCTTTCTAAGTATTCAGTATGGCTTTCGTAAAAACTTCTATCGATCGCTATACAGTTAATTTATTATTAGTCAAACCACGTACTTTAAATATAAAATTGACAGTATTTTATCACAAATTTATACTAAAAGTATTATGATCAGTGGACTGATGCTATAAGATTAATCGCATTAGCTAAAACATGCTTTTTATCTAAGTGGAGTTGCTTAGCAGCAACAAAAAGTTCATCTATTTTCTTCCACTTACTTAGCAAAATTTCAACACCATTTACTTCTCTTTTTATTTTGTCTAAAATGAAGGCTTGAATTATATATGATGCTAGTTCTAACTCGATTTCGCTGTTTATTGCTTTATTAATTACTTCAGGATTATTTAAATTACGGAGGAATGTATAAAAGCATTTGTATGATTCATAGGTATCGCTATTTATTGCATTTATTATCATCCCTGGCGTTCCAGGGAATAAGGTAACAATTTCATCAAACACTTGATCATCAAGTTTACATTGAGATGAAACAATTTGCTTCGTCTCATTATAAGTTAGTGGCAGTAAATTTAGCTGAAAGCACCTACACCTAATAGTAGTTTGTATATTGTATGGCTTGTGGCTAATTATGAATATTTTAGAGTTCTTTGGCGGTTCTTCTAATATTTTTAATATCGCATTTTTAGCGTTGTTTGTCATCGCTTCTAAGCTATCTATTACAGCTATCTTATATTCTGATTGAATAGGGCTTAAGTGCAGAAAATTTTTCATTTCTCTCACTTTTTCTACTCCTATTGTGTCACTTTCAACAATGTGCAAATCCAACGCTACTTCATCACAGTCTTTTATAAGGAACCAATTAGAAAAGGATTTCACGAGTGTTGCTTTTCCTATACTCTTTTTACCACAGACCAGCCAAGATTGAACAGACAAGTTGTCCATTAATTTTTTTTTAGCTTGATCATGACCTATTATTCTTTTCATTCTTCCTCCTATGGACCTCAGCCTGAAAACATATTACTTGAAATGAGACTGCACCCTCTCTTAAAACCCTAATCTTATCTCTAGCTAAGTCAATAACAGTAGATTCTATACCGGAAACTAATTTATCATCTTCGACTATCGCAGATAGATGTTGCCTAATAGATTGAGGTATATCGCTTGCTTTGCATACACTTTTTTCTCCTGAAATATTGATACTAGTCGCGACTATCGGGGTTTTTAGCTTGTTTAATATTGAAATTGCAATAGGATGATTAGGAATTCTTACGCCTATGCTGCCTTTAAAGAATTCGTTTGGTAATATGTTATTATTTTTAAGCGGTAAGATATAGGTAATTGGTCCAGGAGAGAAGTGGTTTATTAAACCAAAGTATTTTTTCTCTAACTCTGCTATTTTTGTCAAACTGTAAATATCACTAACAGATATAGATAGTGGTTTATTTTGAGAACGCTTCTTTACCTGGTATATTTTCTTTATAGCTCCACTATCTAATGCACTACAAGCAAGAGCATAAACTGTCTCTGTTGGAAAACACACTAACAAGTTGTTCTGTATTGCATTTATTATTTCAGATATCATACAGCTAAAAACTTACATCCATATTACAGCATAAGCAGTAGATAATTTTATTTCGGTACCGGCTTTTTTTTGGCGTATTTTTCTTCAGCGATTAAACTACTATTTTATAATGGATTTTGTCAGCAACCGCTAGGTTTTTTCGATTACTGTGCGCAAAGCTATTCCAGCTTCATGCACACAGCTGTACTAGCATTAATTATAGAAAAGAGAAAAAGTAGTAATCGTAGATTTTGTCTGGATTTCCATCACAGTATTCAATGACTGGTTTCAGGATTTCAAGTCTAAGCTCGTTCATAAAAGCACGCCTAATAAACTTGTAACTCTACATTCCATTGCGTTTTCTGTACTCTGTTAGTAAAATGGAAGTATGAGAATCACGTACAGTGTAACCATAATAACCCCAATTATAGATTAGAAAGAAGTAAAAAAAAGCTGGAAAGTGAGTAAACTCCAAGTTATTCCTGTTTTAATAAGGAGGTTACCCATGAAGAAAGATATTACAGAATTTTATTGTTGCGTCGAGGATTTTTGTCGCACGGTTGATGAGAATTTTGCCAATATACTCCTACCAAATGACAGAAACCAAACTAGAATACCAGGAATTGTCACTCCAGAAATTCTACCGTAATCCTATTATATCATCAATCCCCATGCAAAAATTTTAAAGCTTTTTACCTACTTTATCTGCACTTTACGATCAGAATTTCCCAAATTACAACATATGAATGGTTTATTGCTCTTAAGTCGCGAGTCTTTTATGGTATTTAGCATTGCTTTTGCAATGGTTCTGCAAACAAGCAAAAATGACAGGTACTTTCTACATTGACACTTCTTCAATCGCCTTTTACCATCCAAAAAGAATCTCAAGAAACAAAGTTTTCAATGGATTAGCTAAGCTTGGAAAGACTACATATGGCTGGTTTTTAGGCTTAAAATTGCACTTGGTGATTAACGAAATTGGCGGAAGCATTTACGCTAACCAGAGGTAACGTTGATGACAGAAAACCTGTGTCAACTTTAACCAAAAAGCTAGCCGGACTTTTTTTTGGAGATAAGGGCTATATTAAAGAAAGAGCTCCTTTAGAAACTCTTTGATAGAGGTTGAAAATTTGTCATTAAAGTGAAAAAAGGTATGAAAAACTCACTAATTTCGCTGAAAGAGAAGATTTTGCTAAGAAAAAGATTGATTGTTGAGACAGTTTTTGACTCCTTGAAAAACAAGTTTGAGATTAAGCATTCAAGACATAGATCACCAACAAATTTCCTAGTTCATATTTTTTCTGTCCTGATTTCATATTTCATTCAGCGAAGAAGCCCTATGTTTCAACTCCTTTCTTTGTTGGCTAACCTATAGTTGGGGTTTATTAGGTTAGTGAGTATAAAAGTTATTTTAAAATGTATTGTTTCTATGGAAAACTTGATCCCAGTATCAAGTATTGGAGTAAAAGGAGTAGGGGATTAGGATGATAAGAGAGGTTTCTGGAATGACAGGAAGAGGGCATTGGAATAATAGGAGGAAAGAGACGCTTGAGATGACGGCTACTTTCATGACACCGTTTGTTGTGCGAATTACCTTGGCAAGATAATATTCAGTTATGGGTACAATAGACCTACTTTTCTTGTGATCTTTTTAGCCTTTCTTTGTTTAATATGGAGTTTATCTCTTCTACACTTTTATCAATATCATCATTGATTATTACATAATCATATTTATCGCTTTTGCTTATCTCCTTTTGGGCTCCGGCTAGTCTGAGATCTATTTCACTTGCACTGTCAGTATTACGCTTTTGCAAACGTAACCTAAGTTCTTCCATCGAAGGGGGAAGTATAAAAACACTTACAACTTTTTTCCTCATAAGCTTAAATAAATGAAATGCTCCTTGCCAATCTATACTTAGTAATACGCTTATTCCACTGCTTAGGTTCTGTTCTATAAAATTTCTCGGTATGCCATAAAAGTTCTCAAAAACTTTGGCATACTCAAGCATTTGACCGGCTTCGTATAACTCGTGAAACTTTTCCTCGGTAACAAAAAAATAGTCTTTGCCATTTATTTCACCAGGGCGAGGTTTACGCGTGGTCATAGAAACCGACCTAACTATGTTAGTCGATCGCTCAAGTAGTCTCTCTAATATGGTAGTTTTGCCCGCTCCAGAAGGAGAAGATAAAACCAATAGTACACCCCCACTTTTTATGGTCATTTTTCTTTTCTAAGTAATTTAATAAGCATACCAAAGAGTTTCTCATTTATTAGATTCTGAATTTTCCAATATAGCGCTCTTCAAATCAGATTCAAAAAAACTAGAATTATCTAAATTAGAATCTGATAAGTTGGTATCAATAAGGGAAGAATTGTCAAAAATAGCATGGCGCAAATCAGCTTTTTTAAGATTTGCCTTATTTAAATTAGCATTTATAAATTTTGCTCTACCCAATATCGAATTAGAGAAATCGGCATTTTCTAGGTTCATATCCCTAAATTCAAAATAAGAATAATTCACATCAAATTTTTCACCCTGTGATACCTTTTCTTGCAAATCTTCAATTGAGGTTATAGCACCCTCTAAGTTTGTAAGTCTTTCCTGTCCTTCATTGCCAATTAAAATTGAATGATCGAATTTACAATCTGTTAAATGAGCATCAACAACCGAGCCTTCATATAAGCTCGAAGAGTCAAAAGATGTGTTACCAATCATTGAATTATTGAAATTGCTGAGAAAAAAGCCTGTTTTCTTAAAGGTATTATCGTGAAGCAAAGAAGATCTGAAATCGCTTTCAATAAAATTCGAATTAGTTACTTTCAGATTAGACCAGCTTGAGTTATCTGCTATTAAACTAAAAAATGTTGAGCTCTTTACCTCACTAGAGTCGATGCTGTGGTAAGAGAGTTTGCTATTATAAACTTGAGAGTCTTGTATTTTGACCTTATACATTGAAGCAGTAGAAAGATCCGCGCCTTCTATCTTTGTAGAGGTGAATAGCGAATGATCGAAAAATGAACCGCTCATATTAGAATTTGTAACTTTAGTATTATAAAACTTTCCATGACGAATGTCAGAATTAGAAACATCAACCTGATGCAGCTCGCTAAGACTAAAATCAATATCGGATAAATCGGTATCTTGAAAACTGACTTTAGAAGCATACGAGTGTTTTACCTTGGAACCATGTAATATAGACTGAACAAAACTTGAATTATTACCGTTTACATAGTAAACCTGCATATTGCTTAAATTAGTTTTATTGAAGTTACTTTCAATTATAGCAGAAGAATTAAGACAAACGTTAGAAAGGTTGCTGCCTGTGAAGTCTGATTCTCTTATTTCTGCACCATATATATTAGCGTTCTCCAACGAGGAAAATTGTATTTTTAGTTTATATGAGTCCACTCCAAAAAAATTTGCATTGCTAAGGTTGCTTTTCTGCATAACAGTATCATTTACTTCACTATCGCTAAAATTTACATAACTAACATTTGAGTTTAGTAAGCTAGAGAAATTCATTTTCACATTTGAGAAATTAGTATGTAAGCCAGTTATATTATTCATTTTTGCTCTTTTAAGATCAGAGCTGATAAACTCAGCATAACTAATATCAGACTGATCAAATGTAATATCTGTTAAATTTGCAGAAATAAATTTTGCAAAACTTAGGTTTGTACCTTCTATTCTTATACCTTGCAAATTAGCATTGGAAAAATTGGCCCCACGCAAATCAGCATTAATAAAGGATACATCTGACAGGTCAGTATGAGAAAAGTCAGCACCAATTAGACTGACTCCATCAAAAATAGATCCATTGAGGTACAATCGACTAAAATTAGCTCCATTTAAGTCAGGACCAAAACCTTTTCCAAAGTTTTCTGGCACGCCTTTTTTATGACATTGTACTAGAAACTTAGCAAAGTCTTTTTTACTGTAAGACACATACTTTATCTTATGCAAGATATCCAAAAAATCACTGACCGGGCTATCCTTATCATTTACTCCACTCCCGTAACACAAATGACCAATTAAGATTAATATCAAAAATCTAATCATCTTTCTTGATCTTCATTACACTGCAATTCGTTATCTTCTTTTGTTTTCACAGCCCAATTATATATTTCCAGGCTTTCTTTGTTGCCTATCCTCTTATGCTTCAAAAGATGTGGTATCATTTCAGTAATTGCATTTATCATATCAACCCGACCTCTTTCGATTGCTATATCAACAGGAGATTGAAGACTATTATTAACTACTTTAGGATCAGCACCTTGTAATAAGAGAAAGCGTACTATATCTACCTCACCTTGCTTAACTGCATAAATTAGAGGGGTATCTCCAAGCTTATTTCTAAGCTTCAGTACCTCTTGAGTTGTTAATCCAAGCTCTTCCAACTTGCTTGTTATCCCCCTCAGGCAAACTAAGTTGTTCTTTTTAATACAGTAAAAAAGCTGCTTACTATAGTCATTAATAAATACGGTTGTCGGAAGATGCTCATTAAGCTTATCATATTGTCGCTTATATACTAACTTACTTTGTGCATTCTTTTGATACCATTCCTTTATTGGTTCTCTGTCTAACTTTGTCCATTTTTGTAAATTTTTCTCTTCCTCTTGCTTGTTTTCTTCGTCTCTTCTAGTGATAGGTTTTACTTGATTTTTTCTGCTGCGGTTCTTAGCTGATTTTTTCACTTCTTCTTTTTCAGCTTGATCTTCCTCTTTTTCTTTTTTCCCTTCTAATAATTTATCTGTATTATTTTCTGAGGGCTTATTCTCCTCAATATCAACCTTTTTATCAAATTGTAGACTTTTTTGCAGATCAGCTACATCTTCATTTAAACCAGTGCTTGGAGGCAAAACTAAATTTCTATTTACTTCCTTATCAGTCACACTTGGCAAACTTGGAGTAACTTCATCTTTACTTTTCTCTGGCAAGTTATTGCCAAAATCTTTATTACTCTTATCACCTCTGCCAATAGTTTTTTTAACTGTAGGAACTTTGTCTTCATCGAGTTGTGGTTCTTTTTTATTGACCGCTCCTTCAGCCTTGCTATCCCGTGCTTTTTCAAAACTCAACTTGTCGACGTCCGTAGTGTCGCTTTCAGAAGACTCATGCTCGATTCCTTGAGCTGTGCTTTCCGGCGCATCTTGTTTTAGATTTTTCCTTATACCTACATTTTCATGTACAGAACTAATCGATTCACCTGCATTGTTT
>NZ_JADAKK010000077.1 GCF_020278625.1 Wolbachia endosymbiont of Mansonella ozzardi | reverse complement strand
GATAAGGAAACCGGAGGAATCTTTAAGTAGTTTTTTTCGTTTCTATTGGATGACAACTGAATCAAGTTGCGGGGGTAGGATTTGAACCCACGACCTTCAGGTTATGAGCCTGACGAGCTACCGAGCTGCTCCACCCCGCGTCGTTATTTATTTATTATATGTACAACAATAGAAAATAAAAGAATAAAATCACCCATGATGCATATTTTGTATATTTATTAACTTTTTCTGACATAATAGTTAGTTATATACGAAACAACCTATGCAGTGAGAAATATAGTTTGATACTGTGGTTTCCCGTATGTCAGTGCTTAGGAATTTTGACCTATTTCTCTTTAAGCTCTGAACCAAGCTGTGTTTTACTACATCTATTTTTCTCTTGCTTTTACCTATACTAATTCTGATTGTACAAAAGGCACGCGATATTATGTATCGCCTTGATTACAGTGCTAATAGGATTTACAGCCAGCAAGCTGAGAACAGCTTTAGTTGATACTCAAATTCTTGATGAAGAGAAATATTTAAAAAGTATCATTGCCACAGTGAAGGATATTAGCAACAAGGGCTCATACAGACAGTTTCTGCTCTTTGTTGAAAAACTCCCTTTCGTTGTCCCAGTGCCCAGACACTTAGACCCAGAAAAAAATACACAGATTCCAGCGTTACACGCTGACCACATTGCTTTAGATAACATAAGAATATTAGTTAGAACTAAAGTGGAAAAAGGCATTAGAATAGGTGACCGGGTAAAGTTGTCAACAAAGCTTTTTCTGCCAAAGATCCCACCTTCAGAGTATGCATATGATTTTGCAAGAATAGCATATTACCAGAAAATAAGTGCTACAGGTTTTGCAACGAGCAAAGTAGCCTTGCACAAAAAGGCTAAAGCAAGGAAATTTCAATAGTATATAGAATCTTGTCGCAATATATTTATGAAGACCTGCAGCGAAATATCAAAAAACCACATGCGGACATAATCTCTGCACTACTGATCGGTAAAAAAGACGGAATAGACAAAAAAAACTATGGATGCAATACGAGATTCAGGCATATCACATATTTGCTATATCTGGTCTGCATTTATCATTTGTTGCTGGCCTGTTTTTTATAGTACTTCGTAATTTATTGCAATATCTAAAACTTTAACTTTTAAGTGTAACACCAAGAAAATATCTGCATTTTTCACCATTTTGCTGACCAGATTTTATCTGCTGGCCACCGGTATACAAATCTCTGTTCAGCGTGCATATATTATGGTGATCTTGATACTTGTTGCAATAATAATAAAGAGGAAATATCGGGGATTAATAGCAATTGCGTTCGCTGCTTCGATGATACTTATAGTAGAACCAGAAGCGATTTTAAAACCCAGCTTTCGGATGTCATTTCTGGCATTTTGGCACTGGTTGCTAGTTATCAGATGAATGCCAACAAGCTGTTCAAAATAAAAATAGTGAAATATTTGTGTCAATAATGATTAGCTCAGTAATAGCAAGCTTAGCGACTATTCCACACACCAATACACAACTTTAATTATCTTTCAATCAGCGGCATCATCACAAATTTAATCGCTATACCAATAGTTACATTAATTATTATTCCGCTTGGAATAATCTATGTTTTGTTGATTACTTTAGGCATTAAGTGGATTATAGCGTCGCTCGTAGGAAGCTCAATTGATGGTATTTTGTATATAATAAATGCAATCGCTAGTTTTCAGTATTTGGTTATTCCCATTCACGCTTTCCCTACCTTATCAGTTATCATACACTTGAGTTATTATGGCTGTGCTTGTGGGAAAAAATTGGCGTTTCTTTGGAGTTTTCTTTATTGTGCTGGGTAATTTTCTTCAGCACTACGTATAGAACTCCTGATATTCTAGTCAGTGCTGATAATGTTGCAGCTAAAGAGGAATGATAATTTGCTATATTCTCTACTAGAAAAGATAGGAACTTTATTATCAGAACGTGGGCAAAGCAAAATGGGCAGAATCAAATTCTAAATCATACCAAATACAATAATTCAAACAAAAAACTAAAGTGTAGCGGTTATGGCTGCATATATAACAAAGGGAATAATAAGTCAGTGTTACTAGCTTATAAAAAAGAAGAGGTTGTAGAAAATTGTAACAGAGTTGACTTAATAATTTAGTTAAGCAAATTTAACTATCCAGTTTGTAATACTACAGTTATTAGATACGCCGATTTAGAAACATATGGCACACATTCTGTTTGGTTAACAAACGGTGACATAAAGATTAGTAAAGGCGTTCCAACAGAGCTTAGCATGCGACTTTAAGTTAAAAAAGCTTGCTTTTAAAGTGTTATTAATATACAATTAGTTTGATCAAGATATGGGAAAATTGATGCATCCAAATACTCCAGGTATTGAATTTAACTTCAAGCCAATAGATAATGCTGTTGGTTTTCCAGCTCTAGCTTATGTTGCTGCAGTCAAAGCAACTATTCATGGTGTGAGCTTCATTGCAAATATTCTTAATTCAAGAGCAATGCTAGTTTATGCTCTTGCTTTTATTATTCTTGGAACAATTTTATTAACTTCTCTTAATTATAAAGCATACACATAGGCAGGGAATAGAAGATGAAATATTAAAAAACAGCAAGAATACAATGGATATAAAAATTAGAGGCAGAGAAAGTAATGGAATAAATGAGATTGCTCACATTAACAATAGAAATTGCTCCAGATACGGGCTCTATAGGCAACAAAAAAGAAAATTTTTCTATAGTCTTACCAATTTCTGAAAAACATGGAGAAGCGTTGAAAAACAAAAGACAAGAAAACAGAAATAAAATTGTTTTGTTTACTGTACCATATGTGCAGTGGTCTAACTGTGGTTGGGGCATTGGTAAGATTTGGCTTTGCCAATATTCAAAGCTGGAGACAATGAACTTTCATTGCAGCAGTGGGGGTGTCATCGCTATTGCTGGTGCATGCGTAATATTAAGAAAAATTAGGAAATAATGAATAGATAACGCATGTAATACCGTTAAAAGATTCGATAATATAGATATTCCACTCCCATGCAGAAAAGGTAGCGTTGTGTCAGTAATGGAAAATAAATTTGAAAGTAAGGAGAAGAACGATTTTCAATTACAAGCACTTATGTTATCTGAAAGGGTTTTGACTGGTTTTAAAAATGATG
>NZ_JADAKK010000076.1 GCF_020278625.1 Wolbachia endosymbiont of Mansonella ozzardi | reverse complement strand
TACTATGATAAGGAAACCGGAGGAATCTTTAAGTAGTTTTTTTCGTTTCTATTGACATCGTTTACTATATAACACTGTGTTGTATTACAATGCTTGCGCGAAATATTTCAGTGCATTTTCAAATATAAGCATTCCATCGCCATATTTTGGCATAGGGGCACCCAAGCGCTTGCACTTCTCTTTTTCAAGCGGCCAGTTGTCCTGCTGAGTGAAAAATATTCCCCTCTCTGGGTGAGGCATTAAAGCTAGTATTCTACCACTTTTATCTGATAAAGCTGCCAGATCGTACATAGATCCGTTTGGATTGGAAGGGAACTGCAAGTTGGCGTAGTTACCATCTTCATCAACATAACGCAGCACAACGGAATTGTTTTCAATCAATTGATCCAAAACACCCTGATCCATAAAAAACTTGCCTTCTCCATGAGCAATAGGAAGATACAGCTCATTTAGGTTCTGTAGCCAAACAGAATTACTTTGTGGGCTAACTTTCACTCTAATCCAACGGCATTGATAATTACCTACATCATTGCATATTAAAGCCAGGTTAGAGAATTCTGGAATTAGTTTTACTAATACCTGACAACCATTACATATTCCTATAACAAGCTTATCCTGAGATAAAAAATCTTGAAACTCACCCAACAAATTATTTTTAATGCGCAGAGCAAATGCATTACCAGCACCAGTGTCATCACCATAGGAAAAACCTCCCGGAATTGCTAGTATATTACTTGATTTCAGTTCACCTGGATTATCTATGATCTCATTAATATGAACGATCTTCACTTCTATATTGTTGATACCAAGTTTTCTACTACATTCTATAAATGCAAATGCAGTTTCCTTCTCACAGTTCAAGCCATAACCAGATAAAATAATAATTTTCATGAATTAAAAATTAAAAAACTCGATTTTTCTTTTTACAAAATTTGCTACTAAATTTAGAGCGAACAACATTATCAACAAAGCCATAATTGCAATAGTAGCAAGCTCAACAAATTCAATTTCAGGACTACTTGACCATATGTATATTTGTACAGGCAAAACAGTTGCTGGGTCGAAAAAGGATGCTGGTGTGTCAGCTATAAATGCTACCATACCTATCATAAGTAAAGGAGAGGACTCACCCAAAACTCTTGCAATTGCAAGCACAGCGCCATGTATTATTCCCGGTAATGCAATCGGTAGAGAGTGATCCAATATTACCTTGATGTGAGACGCTCCAAGAGCAAAAGCTGCATCTTTTATTGTAATAGGAACATTCGCAAAGGCATTTTTTGTTGCAATTATAATGTTAGGTAACATCATAAATGAAAGAGTCATTCCACCAACAAGTGGCGAAGAACGAGGTAAACCAAATATACCAAGGTAGAGAGTTAAACCTACCACACCAAATATTATTGAAGGTACTGCAGCAAGATTATTTATACTAACCTCTACAATGCTAGTTATTATACTGTTCCTGGGCATAAATTCGTGAAGATAGATGCCTGACATAATTCCTATTGGTAATGCCAAAGCTAGACATACCATAACCGTCATTAATGAGCCGATGAATGCTCCTAAAATCCCTGCATTTTCAGGTTCACGAGAATCAGATTTAAGAAATAAAGACTTATTAAAGAACTTTTTCACCCTCCCCTTTTCTTTTAGCCAACTAAGCAGTTCAGCATAATGACCATTGAAATATCTATCTTTGTTTATTGAATTGATTATACTTGATGCAGTAAACCAGATTTCATACTCACCACTGTGCTTCACTTTTCCAAGAAAAAAATTCTCTAGCTCCTTGTAAGAATTACGACTTAAAATCTCGTCATTACTTCTGAAACCGGTCCCCTTAAACACTTTACGTAGAGAATCATTAAGTAAGTCAATGGACTTATACCGTAAATCACTAGGATTATCTGTCAAAGCAAAATCAGCAATTATCTCAACCGGTAACAAAATCTTCGTTATTGTTAATGCGCTATAAGAGTTAATTAATATGCTCAACAATATGCATATAGGACAACCAAGCGAAACAAGTAACGTTACGAGAGAACAGAAATACAATGTTCTATTCCTTTTGTTTTTTCTTCTTATGCGAGCATGTACGCGCCTGGACTGAAGTAGTTTTAGGAATTTTGTCTTTATGCTCATCTATTTTCAGTCTCTCCCTATTGCCTCAGCGCAATCAAGAACTGAAACAATATCGTTTTTCATCAAAGCTGCTTAGACTTAACGCTTTTGCAAGTAGTACGCTCCTTTATCCTAGCAGCTTTTCCAAATAGCTTACATAAGTAGTATAATTTCGCTCTACGAACTTTCCCCCTTCTTGTCACTTCCACTGAAACTAACGCAGGAGAATAAACAAAAAATTGCGATACTATACTTTCCCCATGACTCACTTTTCTAACCGCAAAGGAAGAATGTAATCCACGATTTCTTTTTGATATACATACACCTTCAAATACTTGCATACGTCCGCTTGCACCGTCAACCACTTTAAAAGTGATCTTCAAATCATCACCAGGACGAAACTCCGGCAATTCTTTAGCCAACACTTGCATTTGCTGCTTATTGAACTTTTCAAGTAAATTTGCCATTTATATCTCCATCTAATAACTCAGGTCTACGCTTTTTTGTTATAGCTTGAGACTGTTTCCGCCTCCAATCACCTATTTTTTTGTGATTACCAGACAACAGAACCTCAGGCACTTCATGTTCTCTCCACTGCTTAGGTTTAGTATATTGAGGGTAATCAAGCATACCACCACCATAACTAAAACTTTCTTCAGTAATACTATCAGAATTATTCACTACACCAGGAAGAAGCCTAATACATGCATCAAGAACTACCATCGCAGCCGGCTCGCCCCCTGAAAGTATATAATCTCCGATGCTTAACTCATAAGGAGTATACTCATCAATCACTCTTTGGTCAATACCCTCAAATCGACCACATAATATTGTTATATGAGTAAGTCCTATCAACTCTTTTGCAATGCCTTGATTAAATCTAGTGCCAGATGGAGTCATACAAATAAATTTAGTATCCCTATGAGCGGTAAGCACACTATCAATTGCATCACCAGTAACATCAGGGCGCATAATCATTCCTGCCCCACCTCCATATGGAACATCGTCTACTGTTGAGTGTTTATCCTTAGCAAAGGAACGAATATTTACCACTTCAAGACCCCATATTTTCTCTTCTAAC
>NZ_JADAKK010000017.1 GCF_020278625.1 Wolbachia endosymbiont of Mansonella ozzardi | reverse complement strand
TAGTATCAACTGCTGGGATAACAAGAAAAGGCTACTTGGATGACGGGAAAAGGAGATATTATTGGGGTTGCACCATGTTGACTGGCAAAACGGGGGCACCTGTCTGCTTTCTGTGCAGTAGAGATTGGTATAAGAAGAGAAATGATACTGTGTTGGAGTTAGATGTTTCAACATTCGTATACTGATCTAGTTGTAAATGTATTTTGGTGAGTCTAAATTATACATTTCTTCTCCTCTCAATATACTTTCAGTTTTAACTACACTACAAACCCTTCCCTCCTACTCACTTAAGGTAACAGGCTCATAACCCAACTTTTTTAGTATCTTAATAATCTGAGGTAAAGCTTCAGCTGTATTTGATTTGTTGTTGTGGTTATGGAACAGTATGGTTGCTCCATTGTGCACGTTGCTTATAACTCTTTCAACTAAGATCTCTGGCTTATTACCTTGCCAATCTAGAGAGTCAACTGTCCATAATATCAAATACATATTCAATTAATTAATGTTTTCAATCAAATCATCATTGTGACATTCATATAGTGTACGAAACCATTTTGCATCCTGCTCCGTTGCATTTTTAATTGCCATACTTGTCTTTTCTAGCTCTTGCAATTGTTCTTCACTTGAAAGCGATGTTAACTTTCTATGCAACCAAGAGTGATTGCCCGGTTCATGACCTGCATTATAGATTCTCTTTACTATCTCGGACGTTTTTTTATACGTTCACCGAGAAGAAAAAATATCGCTTTTGCTTTATAGCTTTTTAAAACATTGATAATATCGTTTACTCTACTGTTAGATGGTCCATTGTCAAATGTAAGCGCAACAAATTTATCACTGTTATTAACAATTTTTTTATGTTACTTAAACTTCTGTACGATAGACCTAAATTACAACTGAGCACACGATATGGTAAATTAAAATTACAAGCACCACAGAAAGCTCGGTTGAGTATAGCAAAAGAAAAATTGTTATTAGCCATCCTTTCAGCCCTGCTATTCTTGTATCTTTTATCCTACCTTACTGCAACTATAGACTTTGGTCCACAAAGTCAGAAGTATCGATTTTCTCTTGCAGACAAGCAGCAATAACAGTGTTTATCATCAAAAGCGCAATGGTCATTGGACCAACGCCCCCAGGCACTGGCGTGATAGCTTTAACTTTTTCTTTTACTCCATCGAAATCAACATCACCTACGAGCTTTGCCTGCCCTCCTACATTCGCACTATTTATGCCAACGTCAATCACTATTGCCCCTTTCTTTATCCAGTCTTTTTGGACAAAATTTGGCTTTCCAACTGCTGCAACTACTATATCCGCTTTAGAGCAACATTCAGCTAAATTCCTACTTTGTGAATGCAAAATGGTAACAGTGCAGTTTTCTTGCAACAACAGGTGAAACATCGGTTTACCCACGATGTTTGATCTGCCAATCACGACTGCGTTTTTACCTGAAAGGTTACTTTCAACTAATTTAATTAAATGCAAAGAACCTTTAGGAGTACAAGGTGTAAGGCAATTTTTTTCACCTTTAACTAATCGGCCAACGTTTTCATCATGAAAGCCATCCACATCTTTTTCAACGCTTACTGTGTTAATTACTCTGCTCGCTTTAATATGCCTTGGTAAAGGCAATTGTACTAAAATACCATGTATAGACGGATCTGAATTTAACTCATTAATTTTTGCAATTAATTCATCTTCTAAAATATTATCAGGCAAAATAATAGTCTCAGAACTTATGCCTATTGATTCTGCTTTTTTTTGTTTATTACGAACATAGACTTGACTTGCTGGGTTACTGCCCACAAGAATTACTTTAAGACAAGGAAAGATGTTGTGCTTCTTTTTTAAAGCTTCGATTTTTTGCGATAACTTCTTGCACAGGTCACTTGCTATTTCCTTGCCGTTGATGATAATTGCCACTTACTATACTCCTTGCCACTCTCTGAAGCCAGATAATTTGATATCAAATAAACTTAACACTTTGCAAATAGAATGATTTATAATGTCCTCCAAAGATTTCGGTTTAATATAAAAAGCTGGCATTGGCGGAGTAATAATTGCTCCATCTCTGTCAATTTTAACATATTCCGTAAATGACCAAAATGCAGCGGCGACTTTCGCACCATAAGAACTAATTTCCTTCTTTCTTTTAGCGTTACATCTGCAGCTCCCATTAGCAGGTTGGAGGTAACACCTGACACAATTTCAGACATTGTTTTCATAGAACATAGAGCGATGATCGTCCCTAAAGTTTCAAACGAACCGCTCGCTATTCTTTCTCCTATTTTTTCTTCAGAATAGTAAAAATCTGTAAGTGATGTGATGTCTTCAAGTCTTTCTGCAACTTCATTAGCCAGGGTGGTTTTTCCAGCGCAATTTACTACTAAATGAGTTTCATAGTCGGCATTTTTTAGCACTTCTAAAATACGCACACCATAAATAGAACCAGATACTCCACTTATTCCAATTACAATTCTGCTATTCACTTGACTCTTCTTCGCAACTCATTCCCAATGCGCGTTTATAAGTATCAAGTAATATTTCCTGTTCTTCCCTATCATCATTATCCATCTTTCTTAGCCTAATAACCTGTTTCATCACCTTTGTATCCCAACCTTTACCTGCAGCTTTTGTATATACATCACGAATGTGATCCTGCACATTCTTCTTTTCTTGCTCGAGTTTTTCGATTCTTTCTATATAACCTTTTAACTCATCGGCTGTTATTTTTACTGCGTCTTCCATAAAACCTAACTAATTAATCGCTGTCATAGTATGATCAGTTTTTACTTGTACTTCAATAACAGTAATAATGTTTTTATCTTTTTTCAAAATTTTGAAATGAAAACTATATATGAAAAACTCTTCGCCTTCGTCAGGAATGCGCTCTATCTTATTTACAATCATACCTGCTAGAGTTGTAGCTTCTTCATCAGGAAGATTCCAGTGCAATTGTCTGTTAATGTCCCTAATAGTTGATTTTCCCTCGATATGATATACATTGTCAGATATTTTCTTTATAAAATTCTCCGTGATTAAATCATGCTCATCGGAAATTTCTCCAACTATTTCTTCCAATATGTCTTCAAGAGTTACAATTCCCTGCAGTGTTCCATACTCATCAACAACAAACGCAAGATGTTTTCTGTTTTGACGGAAGTTATGTAGTTGAACGCTAAGTGGTGTACTTTCTGGTAAGAAACAAGGTTTTGACATAATTTGGACAATATCAACCTCCTCTATTTTATTATCCTTTTCGCGCAAAGCGTTTATTAGATTCTTTACGTGAACTACTCCGACAATGTTATCTGGTTCTTTTTGCCATAAAGGCACCCTACTGTGGCTGCTGGTTAAAATTTCTCTTATCAACTCTTCTTTATTTTGATCTATATTAAGAGAAAATAGGTTTCTCCTATGGGTCATAATTTCCGATATCTCTGTCTCAGCTAAATCAAGTATGCTGCTTAGCATATCTAAATCCTGTTGCAACATAGTTCCTTCACTGCGATGAAGAGTAATCATATTACGCATTGCATCTGCTGCAGATATTACTTCCCTATTCTTATGAAGCCTACATAACTTTAGAGTAAGATTGACAATAAACTGGATGCCTAATGTCAATGGAGAAAAAATCTTGACAAAAAACAGTACAAAATAGGTAAAAAATAATGTAAATTTTTCAGGATTTTGCATGGCGTAAGTTTTTGGTAACACCTCGCAAAACAGCAAAATACAAAATGTCATTACAATCGTTGATAGAAATACGCCTTCACTTCCAAAGAAATTTATAAATATCGCTGTAAATAAAGCGGAACAAGTAATATTAATAATCGTATTGCCGAGGAGCATTGTTCCTATTGTTAATTCTTTTTTACTTAACAAACGATCTATTATCTTGGCCCTTTTGTTGCCCTCTAGCTTTAGCTTATTAACGCGAGATCGGCTGATTGAGGTTAGACCTATTTCTGCTCCTGAAAATAAAAACGATAAAATCAATAAAACAAAAATTACCGATAATATTGAAACCAATAACCAATCCATTGAAGTATGATGTTATTGTGACAAAAAACAGAGTTAATTTTACATGTTATAAGAAGAATTCGCAAGTTTGAAATTTTGTATAGCTGGACTTTATATTTTTCTAAAGTATTTATATATCTTTAATCTCAAAAAGTGAATTATAGAGTGTATCACACGCCGCATCCACATGTTTATCATGAACAACAAGTGGAGGTGTTATTCTCACTACTCTATTATTTAAAACTTTAGTCATTATTAAACCTTTGTCAAGGGATCGGCTAACAATTTTATCAGCAAAAGGAGCTTTAAGCTCTATTCCTATTAACAAACCCTCTCCACGAATTTCTGAGATTATCCCTGGAAATTCCCCAGCTAACAGTAGTAATTTTTCTTTTAGATACTTACTAACCCTTCTAACATGGTCAAAAAAGCCTTCTTTTAGCACTATATCGAGCACTGCGTTACCAACAGTCATGGCAAGCGGATTACCGCCATAAGTTGATCCGTGAGTCCCTGGAGTAATCGCTTCTGCTATATAATTTCTTACTAAACATGCAGCTAAGGGAAACCCGTTACCCATAGCCTTTGCGCAAGTTAAAATGTCAGGTTCGATTCCTATATTTTGATAATGAAATAAAGAACCAATACGCCCATACCCGCATTGCACTTCATCAAAGCATAGGATCATTTTCTGAGATTTTGTTATTTCTCTTATTTTATGAAGGTATTCTACATCCAGTGTATATACTCCACCCTCACTTTGTATGGGCTCTAAAAACACAGCAGCTGTTTCATCACTGATTTTCTCCTCTAGCGCTTTGATGTTGTTCCTTAGCACTTTATCAAAACCAAAAAGGAGTGGAGCGAAACCCTCACGTGATTTTTCATTTCCTCCAGCGGAAATTGCAGCAATACTGCGGCCATGAAACCCCTCTTCGATTGTAATAATTCGGTTGCGTTTTTCTTGCCCTTTTGAGTAAAAATAACGGCGAATGAATTTAATTGCAGCTTCTGTTGCTTCAAGTCCGCTTGAACAGAAAAAGACTTTATCTGCAAAAGTAAGTGCTGTTAAACGCTCAGCAAGCCTTTCTTGCTCGGGAATAGTAAAAATATTAGAGCAGTGCCATAATAAATCCGATTGCTCTTTCAGCTTATCTGCAATATATGGGTGACAATGTCCTAAAGAAGTTGTAGAAATACCAGCAGCAAAGTCTAGATATTTTTTGCTATCTTTATCAAAAAGGTATACCCCTTCTCCCCTAACTATAGGAATTTTAAATCTATTATACGCATTGACAATGTGATTCATTTAAGTGCTGTAAACTATCCACGTTATACTTAAAATGTTCCCTTAGCACAAAGCTTTTCCTTTGCTAAGTTTTAAGTTGTCGTTAGACTTTTTACATAACCATACCAAATCAATTTTTAGCAGCACGCTGGGCATATAACAACCGTCAGAAACAAAAAACTACTTGACAAATTCCTCCGTTCCCTTACCATAGCATTGAAGCTGCTATTTAACTTTCCAATCTGCGTAGATTAGAATAATAAGAAAGCTTGTATTTGGCGTATTATGTGTACTACATGTCTTTTTTAAAACTTCAAGTTTCACCTATACAAGCTGAAACGCACTTATAAGTCGTTTAAGACATCGCCCAACGCTGGGTTTTATTGTCTTGTCTTTTCTTTTTGCCTGGTAAGTTTATTAATATTTATTACTAAAATAGCATCCTAGATCCCAGTGTCAAGCACTGGGGTGACAACATAGAGGTTGAGATGGCAAAAAAGGAAGTACTGGGATGACACCATGAAAATTCAAAACCATCATCCTGCTACGTGTTAGCGGATGAGTTCCACAGGTAGTGGCAGACAGTAAATTGTCTTTTTCTGATTAATTTAGGTTATGCAAGCAGTCTATTGTAAGAAAATTCATTTGACTTAGACTGCTTATTGTATAAAATTGTAAGTAACGCATGAACAAAGGTTAACATGGTAGTTAAAATAAGGTTGGCAAGATTTGGTAAAAAGAAACACCCTTTTTACAGGATAGTTGCAGCTAATTCGCTGGCACCAAGAGATGGACGTTTTATTGAGAGAATAGGGCAATATGACCCAATGCTACCAAAAGACAACAAAAATCGTGTTGTGGTAAAAGTTGATAGATTAAAACATTGGTTAAATGTGGGTGCGCAACCAACCAAGAGAGTGCTATGGTTCATCGAAAAAGGCATGATCATTCTAGAAATAAAAAAGAAGAAGATAGAAGCAAAAAAAACAGAGGAAAAGGAAGTAGCAACACAGAAAGTAGAAGAATAAGGGGCATGAGTCTCTTTAATGTTGAACACTGGTTTAACAAATAACGGTAAATTAGACGATATTATATCTTCTGATTTATCAGCTATGAAAGATTTTATCTTCAGAACCGTTGATGATGAAGACATCAAACTCGCTGCTGATATTATATCTCATCTTATTGGGTCGGGTGGAAAAAAAATAAGGCCTAAATTCGTCTTCATCTTATGCAAAATGCTGAACTACTCTGGGGAGGACAGAGTTAGAGTTGCTGCATCGGTAGAATTTATACACAATGCTACTTTACTTCACGATGACGTGCTCGATGAAAGCGAAGCACGCCATGGAGTTAAAACAGCAAATAAAATTTGGGGAAATAAATCGAGCATTTTAGTTGGCGACCTATTATTGACTCTAGCATTTAGATGGCTTATAGGATGTGAAAATTTAAATGTTCTCTCTATTTTATCTAGAGCGTCACATTTGCTTGTAAAAGGCGAAATAAAACAGATGACGACACGCTTTAACCCTTACACTACTCGGAAAAATTATTTCGATATCATTGAAGAAAAAACAGCGTCTTTATTTTCTGCGTGTTGTGAAGCTGCATCTGTAATATCTGGTGCTACAAGTGATGAAACAGAAAGGTTAAAGAATTTTGGTTTTAATTTTGGCATGGCATTCCAAATAATTGATGATACGCTCGATTATACTGCTGATAAAAGCGCTTCTGGAAAACAAGTTGGAAAAGACTTTTTTGAGGGCAAGGTAACTTTACCTGCCATTATAGCATACGAGAAAGGGAGTCTAGTAGAGCAAAAATTTTGGGAAAAATGTTTTTCTTCAGCTGAGCGCAATTTTGACCAGGCGCTGTGCTATATTAGCCACCACAATGCAATTGAGCTTTCTATAAAAAATGCAAGGCACTATGTTAACATGGCGCTAAATGATATTAGTACTTTTTCTGACTCTCCTTATAAAACTGCTTTGATTGACTTTTTGAATACAAGCATAGAAAGACAAGTTTAGCTAGTTCTTGATATTTTCAGATTAGTTGCTATATATTTATTAGGTTCTTAAGGTTAATGATATGTCAGATAGTAGTAAGGAAAGAAAGAAGAAGTTTACCAATGTGGTAAATAAGCAAAAAAGCAAAGGCCAGCAAGATAGTAGCAAACATACTGGTAATTTTAACGAGAATCTCAATGTGTTGAAAGAGCGTGCAGCTCAACTTGAAGATCATTTACGTCGTGCTGTTGCAGATAATGAAAACATCAAACGTATAATGCAAAAGCAAATCAGCGATGTAAGTGATTATGCAGTTACACAATTTGCACGTGATATGATCGACTCGTGCGACAATTTAAAAAGAGTGATGGAAAATTTAAAAGATGGAGATCCTGTTCATGAAGGAATCAAAGTAGCTCATCAAAAAATTATGAATGATTTGAAAAAACATGGAATAGAAGAAATGGATCCAATGGGAGAGTCTTTTAATAGTAATTTACACCAAGCCATTGTGGAAAGAGAAGATAATGAAAAAGAAACTGGTACTATCGTGGAAGTCTTACAAACCGGTTATACTATTAAAAGTAGGTTGCTCCGTCCTGCAATGGTTGTTATTTCTAAAAAATCTGATGAAAATGCATAAGTATCAGAGGTTGGACTTTCCTTATAACTATTATTTAAGCGGAAAATCAATAGCCCAGTTTGGTGTTATTCCAGTACGCGACGCTGGAATCCAGAAAAAGAAAATGGATGTCAGAACACAAGACTGTACGAACATTTGTTCCAAAAACAGTGTATTAAATGTTATAGTGGATTTTGCCTCGAACACAAAGGGGTCATTCCAGTGCTTAACACTGGAATCCAATCCGCACACAATCCTATTAAAAACGTTGTGTCTTAACATAAAACAGCTACTTTTATGCTCATCAACTTAGTAAAATTTCTTGGATCCCAGTGTCAAGTGCTGGAATGATACTCTCAGGCTCAAAATCACAATGTTCTTACGGTTATGTGTCGTGGCACTAGGATGACATCTAGTTGTTATAATAACGAAGAGGAAAAACGCATCACAGAATACTCGAGTGAATTTGAAAAGCAGAGCAAAACTACCATCAGAAATCAAGCTTTGAAAGATTCTATTGTCTTTTCAGGCGTTCAACCAAGTGGCATACTGCACTTAGGTAACTATCTTGGTGCAGTCAAGCAGTGGGTAGACTTACAGGATAAATATAAATCTCTTTTCTGTGTTGTTGACTTGCATGCAATCACAGCTAATAAACTTCCTGCCAGTGAATTAAGAAGTAATATTCTTAAAACAGCAGCAGCTTACATTGCGTGCGGAATAGATCCAGAAAAGTCCATCATTTTTAGTCAGTCCACAGTCAGCAGTCATGCAGAACTCGGTTGGCTACTTGGGTGTTATACACCAGTTGGTTGGCTCAGCCGCATGACTCAATTTAAAGATAAAGCCGGTAGCGATAAACAAAAAGCCTCTTTAGGGTTATATAGCTATCCAGTACTTATGGCTGCAGATATACTGCTATATAAAGCTAAATACGTTCCTGTTGGTGATGATCAAAAGCAGCATTTGGAGCTCACGCGCGATGTTGCATTGGCTTTTAACAATCACTACAAACTAAATTATTTTGTTGTGCCTGAAATCCTAGTTTTGGACCATGCATCAAGAATAATGGGCTTAAGAGATGGCACAAGCAAAATGAGTAAATCTGATCCTTCAGAATACTCGCGCATTAGCCTTGACGACACAGACGATTTAATCGTTAAAAAAATAGGAAAAGCAAAAACAGACTCAATGCTAGGCTTTGACTTTGCTACTTTAAAGTGCCGCCCGGAGATAAATAACTTGATAAACATTTATTCAGCACTGAGTAGTTTTGACGTAGACAGAATATGCGAAGAGATGAACAAGCACGATATGAAGCACTTTAAAAAAGAGTTGGCTGATTTAATCATCAGCATTGTGTCACCTATACGTGAGAAAATGAGAGACCTCTTAAAAGATCAATTCTATTTACATGAAATATTAAAGAAAGGTACAGAAAAAGCAGCAGAGATTGCAAACCAAAGCATAAAAGAAATAAAGGATGTTATAGGGTTTATCCAATAAGTTACAGCTATTTCTTTCCATGACTTTTAAATCGTGCAGCCATTTTCTTTACGCTGACATGCGTAAAAGTAGGCTTTTTACTAACTAGAGGCTTGGGATCGGACTTTGCTGTTATAGGGTTCATTTCAGGTCTTTCATTTCCCGCTGGAAACGAGTGAGGTTGAAAGACAGTTTTGGTGGATATTTCTCCACACCGATATCTGCTTGTGCAGCAGGAGTAGCTTTTCTCTCAGCAGCTTGATTTTGCTCAATTTTTCCTATCACTGACTTTACTATGCCATCCTTTTTGCTATTTACTTCTTCTTTCACAGCAACCACCTTTACTTCTGTTGCTGCCCGATCAGCAGCTTCTTGTGCTGATTGCCTACGGCCTTGACTCTCAGATTCTATCGGGACTGTCAGTTTATTTTTAGCTGATTTTTTGAGAGTCACCCTTACTATTCTTGGGTTCGTACTCACTTGTTGATTAACACGACCCAGATTTTTAGGCTTTGGAGATTTAGGTTTAGGTTGTTGCTGCTGTTTTATTTGCTCTTTTCGCTTCTATATGTTCCTTATGGGCTATTGCGCAAATTGACTCTTCTTCTTGGTAATTAGATATTTTTTTATCAGATTCTTCATCTGATAAACTTCCATACCCCGAATCATCAAAAGATATAATCTCTGGTTTTGATTTAAAGCGCACCTTCTTCTTCTCAGTAGTAGCAACCTTTTTCTGAGGCTAAGGTTTAAGCTAATTCGGAGCAGTCGGAGGTGGCAGAGGAGCTGATTATTTTACTTTCTTCCTGCAACTACTAGTAGATTCTTTTTTTTGGCTGCTCTTCTTTCCTTTGCTTTGATGTTGTTGCGCTCCAAGTTTACTTCATGCGATTTATGTTCCTCTTTTTTCACTCTGCTTTGAATCTAAAATTTCTTTCAAGATGATATCGCATCCTTCTTTCAAGGCGATATCAAGCCTTCTTTTACGCAGCTAATTCTCCCAAAAATATTTGTATATTCTGCTGCTTTTTTTATAGTAAAACTCTGCAGTCTATCTTGAGCAAAATTTCTTATGTTGTCGTTCTTAACCGGAACATCTTTCTCTAGCCATATTCTCTTTAATACTCCAAAAGGCCTAATGGCTTCTTATCCACCGGTTCTACATAATTATTCAAGTCAGTGCATATAACAAACTTAGCTACATCTTCTGCCTGCTTGTAAAAGCCCTCAGAACTTGAGATAAATCTCTTACCGTTTTGCCATATTGTTCATCAATTTGTTTTGTGTCTTTCAGCTTTGTAACTTGTATCAAAGAATTGAGATTCTGATTATAATTGCCACTCTGAAAATAGATCATCTATATTAATTATTACTCTATATTTACTGAAATATAGACCCAAAAAGTTAAAGTTTAGTAAATGTTATCTATAAATCCTCATAGCTAACCTAAAGTGAGATAAGAGAAATTTACTACTTCCTATATAAAGGGTTTAATGTTACTATTTTGATGGCCTATCTGAATTTATTGAATGAACATTAAAATAAAAAATTTAGTTCATGTTTTTTCTAAATTGCCAAGTTTAGGGCCATCATCATCACGCAGGTTAGTTATATATTTACTCCAAAATAAAGAAAAAGTTATGCTACCACTTGCATCTTTAATTAAAGAGCTGGCAGATCTTATAATAGAGTGTAAGGTCTGCGGAAATCTAGATACTAAATCACCATGTTCTATTTGTACTGATCCAAAACGTGACACCAAATTACTGTGCGTAGTAGAAGAATTGGGTGATTTATGGGCGTTTGAAAAAGGTAGTATATATTCAGGTATGTATCACGTTTTAGGTGGCAAGTTGTCTGCAATAAACGGTGTAGGTCCAAAAGAACTTAACCTTGGTACTATCCCTAAAAGAGTTGCAGAGTATAAAATTGAAGAGATTATTATCGCAATTAATCCAACATTAGAGGGTCAGGTTACCGTGCAGTATATAATTGAATTGCTAAAAAACTTGGATGTGAAAATATCACGCCTTGCTTGCGGCATACCAATGGGTGGAGAAATCGACTACCTAGATGAAGGAACGCTAAAAGCTGCCCTCTCTTCAAGACAGGAATATGAACTGAACGTAAAATAATATATGTGCTTAAAAAAACTTATATCACTGATAACTTTCAGAAAAAAAGAAGCAGTGTCACCACCTAAATCGGTAGCTTGGGAAAGCGACTGCCTAAACTATCAGCAATTCTCAAGCAAATTCAATACTATAATTAAAACAATTGATCAGTCTTTTACAATGATATCTTTAGAAGGATATAACGGATGTGGGCAAGACATTTTTTCTAAAAGAATGGATAAAAGAGTTAAAGAAACAAGACGAAATTGTAGCTTATTATAGCGCATGGGATATCAATGTATTGGATCAATCGCTGCCTTCTTTTTAAGTTTACTATTTGAGGATTTATTTGCATCACGTGAATTGAGAAGAGGCATTATACGAAGGTTCAAGGACGTGAACCGAGAGCTGTTTTTTTTAAACACACTGGCAAGCTAATTAGTAAATCTCCACTCGCTATGCTTTCTGTGTTTCTTGATGCTGCAAAAGAGGCTGATAAAAAAGATATTGGTTGTATACTGAGAGAGTTGAGTATTCTTCAAAGAAGAAAAGAAAACATTGAAGACTTTAAAACACAATTAGCAAAAGTAGTTAATAGAATTAGAGAAGACAAAAACATCTATGTAATGGTGAATGATCTTGATATATGCCGTCTTAAATGCATCATTGATTTTCTGAAATCTATAAAATATATGCTTGATATGGATGGGCTCGTCTTTATCGTTTCTGTCAGTAGAGATAAGAGTAATGTGTATAAAGCTATTAGCACAGTACTCGGATCAAATTTTGACTAAAAGTCTTTTACTAACCTCTCCTTGCACTTGCAAAACAACCGATAAAAAAATTTATACAGAACTATTTAAAAATATAAAATTACCGAAAAAATCACAAAGTTCAATTATAAGTAGTTTCATACTTTATGCGGAAAGTCTATCACTATCGTTAGAAACAGTAGAGTACTGTACAAAGAAAATAAGACTGTGTCTTCTGAATTACACAAAGGAAGAATTATCTGCTCCGAATTTGTTTTCATTTTTGGTAATATTACAATCCATAGATATTGATGCATGCGAGGAGCTGGCTTCTTCATACCAAAAGGGATTAGAAAAAATTGAAAATGAATATAAGCCTGTAATTTTGAACTATATAAATGGCCAGGAAGAATGGGAAAAACTTAGAATTTCTCTTAATGCTGCTTTCGCAGACAAAAAATCAGATATTGTAAGCAAGTGAGAAATATTCTGTTTTGAAAACATCCCTGTCCTTGATGCACAAAGCAGAGGTCACAATTTTAACCACGGAACCTATTTGCTAGTTCCTTCACATTAACTTTATATACCTCTGATAAAGGCCCCTGTTCATGTGAAGCTTCAGGTCTAACGCCTTTTTTTATCGTTACCTCTAGTAATAGAACAAATTGCAGTATCAGCCTTTATATGCTTAATCTCGGATCTGATTGAAACCCATGATTTCTCTTTGTCTTTGTTTCAAGCTCACTGCCATCGTGTGTAACCTACATCTTTCTATAGCTGAATAAGGTTTAGTACCAGCAGTTATACTGCCATATATGTCAGCTTTGTTGCATAACAGTGGGTGAACGTTTAATCTTTCTGGACTAAAACGCTTTTTACCTTGACAGATTGTATTTCTATCAAGTGGATCATAAGTTTTTTTATTAGTCTCAACCTTTTGATTTATCTTGCTGCTTAGGAGAAAAACCAAGACTTTCTCTCTCTTCCTTGCTTAGTGTTTTAAGGAACTGTATAGTCTCTAGTTCGTCAGTTGCTTGATGCAAATCAGAACTTTCCTGATGGTTATTCTGCTCAAATGTGTTATCAAATGCATTAACATTCTCATACACTGGCACAGTTTTCCTCATTATCTTAAAAGGGTTTGACTCTTTGCATCATGTATTCAATCAAAGTATGCTGACTTTCAGTAACATTATCCGAAATGATATGATACCCAGGATTCACAAAAGTAACTTTCTCCTTCTTCACAGCATTAGGCTCTCAAACAGCAGAATTAGTTTCTTTCTTTAGATTTAATTCATTAAGTACGCTCCTAACTTTATTTTTTCTTGCTGTGGTATGAATAACACACGGAAGTTCTACTTCATACTTAAATTTCTTATCAAATATTGACTCATTAGATGAAGAATCTACTTGAAGCGTGCCGTTCAAAAGTTTTGCTTTTGAAGCAGCAAAAGAAATACTACGTTGTTGTATTTTATATTGGTTATATTTTTACTTCTAAAATTATTAACCAATATGATTATAAACTTAGAGATATTAATTTTATGGTAACAGTGCTGGCAGACAAATATCTACACAAACTCAAGGTAACCTTACCCAGTAAACAAGTTTCCCGGTAACCAAATTAGCCCTGGTTTTGACATGGCCTTTTGACACTTCTTCAGTAGTTTGTTTTCATTCGCCTCTATTTCATATATGACGCATAATTGCGCCTTTTCCATAACGTTCACTACTGGCTATTTGAAGCTTGCTCTTGTAAACCGGTTCTGAGGAGCCCACCCTATCTATTATGCAGCTTTAGCTTGCCGCTTCTACGGTGCACTTACCACAGTAGCCTTTTTTGTCATCCCAGTACTTGATACTGGGATTCTTGATACTACTTTAGTAGAAAATATTTAAGAAATTTACCAAATGAGAAAAAAAGGTAAAAGAAACCCCGAGTGGCGAGTTTTGACTCTATAATACTTTAAATTGGCATTATAATAATTTGCTAACGCTTAGTTTAAGCGCGACTTAGCTGAACGTAGAAAAAGTGAAAAGGACATGCAGCCGCTATAATTTGATACAATCCGCCGAAAAACACCCTGAGTTTTTTACCGAATTTTGTCATTGAGCCTGGAGATCAAAAACAAGTTTTGAGTTAGAAATACCCTTATTACTGGGGTAAGGGTGATGGCGAAGGTTGTCAAGTAATTTTTTTGTTTCTATTGGAGACAGCTGTTATATGCCTATTTCAACAGTAGATAGCGTTACTTCTAATCACCTTAACATTTTCTCTTGGTAGTTCTTTAATAAATCGCGAGACATACATTGGCTGCCACTGATTATTCACCTCCCTTCTGTCTGCACATGAAATGATCAGCTTCTCTTTTGCTCTGGTTATTCCAACATATGCAAGCCTTCTCTCTTCTTCCAAAGCTTTGCCACTACTATCCTCGAAAGATCTTTGATGTGGAAATAGCCCCTCTTCCCAGCCAGGCAGAAACACACATGGAAATTCAAGTCCCTTGGCTGCATGAAGAGTCATAACATACACGGTGTTATCACTATTCATATTATCCACTTCCATCACTAGACTTATGTGCTCTAGGAAAGTTGTAGCACTATCGAAATTTTTCAAAGATGAAATAAGTTCTCTAACATTCTCTATGCGTGCTAAACCTGTTATTTCTTCATTTTCAAGCATTTCAATATATCCTGATTGGTTTGCTATAGTTTTAACAAGCTCGTTCAGCGGCTTTACGCTTACCATTTTTTCCCAAGCTTTAATTTTGTTTGAAAAACCATTTAGTGAAAGCTTGACTTTCTCAGTCACTTGATTACTATTAACCAATGTTTTTGCCGCTTCAAAAAAAGAAATTCTATTATCTTGAGCAACCGCATATATCTTTTTCATGGTGGTCGGCCCTATGCTTCTTTTTGGTCGATTTACTATCCTCTCGAAAGCTAGGTCATCATTATTGTTTGTAATGAGCCTTAAATATGCAATTATGTCCCTAACTTCTTGACGTTCGTAGAATTTTACACCACTTACAATCTTATAAGGGATTGAGTATTTTATAAAGTATTCTTCTAGAACTCTAGTTTGAAAAGTAGCTCTCACTAGCACTGCAATGTCACTGAATTTGTATTTATTGAGCTTTAATATCTGCTCGCTTATGAACCTAGCTTCGATTTTCCCATCCCATAGTTTTATTAGATTTACTTTCTCTCCTTTAACATTTGTCGTCCACAATTTTTTTTTTAAGCGGGCTTTATTGTGATTGATAACATGTGACGCAGTTGCGAGTATATGGGATGTTGATCTGTAATTGCATTCCAATTTGACGGTTCTTGTACCTTTAAAGTCGTCGGAAAATTTTAAAATGTTTTCAACTTCTGCACCACGCCAACTATATATCGACTGATCATCGTCTCCCACACAGCAAATATTTGAGTGCTCTTTTGCAAGGTATTTCAGCCAAAGATATTGTATTGTATTTGTATCTTGATACTCATCTACCATGATATATTTAAATTTGTTTTGGTAGTAGGACAGAGTTTCAGTATTTTGGTTGAAAAGCTGTATATTGTATAGAAGTAAATCGCCAAAATCGACAGAGTTAAGGAATTTTAATCTCTCTTGATATTGGCGATAGATTTTTAATGCGGTTACATATACTGGCCCAAATAATTGGATTTCTTCCACTTTAGATGGCAGTAAACACTTTTCCTTCCATTTTTGAATTATATTCATAATGGTGCTATCTTTCTCTGATAGATTATTGGAACTTATTTCATTAACGATGCTTTTTATTACCTGTAATTGGTCATCTACACTAATAATTGTAAAATTGGAGTTTAAGCCCACAATTTCAGCATGGCAACGTAAAATTTTTGCTGCAATTGCATGGAAAGTGCCAAGCCATGGTATATTTGTACCCGTAAGTTCAAGTACCCTTGATATCATTTCATTTGCTGCTTTATTTGTGAATGTGACTGCTAATATCTCATCAGAGTGAGCGTAGCCATTTCGAATTATGTGTGCTATTCTTGAAGTAATTGTTCTTGTTTTCCCCGTTCCAGCACCGGCCAATATCAAGACTGGCCCGTCTACGTTAGTCACAGCCAGTTGTTGTTCCGAATTTAGCAGTGAGAGATAATCATTCATTGTAGCCCTACCAAATATAGTCATATAAGTTAACCCTATTGTTTGTGCTCTGTAAAGTTTTTGCTTTGAATTTGATCTAGTCAGTGACAATTACTGAAGAAGTTGGCCGAGATTTACAATTAGGCATGTAAGGAAATATTGTGCATACACTGAGACCGGTGGGATTGGTAGGATTCGAACCTACGACCAATTCGTTATGAGCGAACTGCTCTAACCAACTGAGCTACAATCCCATTCGTTAATATTTATAATACACACAAAGACAAACTTGTCTATTAGCTCATTTCGCTATCAACCCAACTTGACAAGTCACTTATTGCACCAATTTTGCGTGCAACTTCCTTACCGTTTTGAAATATGACAAAAGTAGGTATAGATTGAATTCCATATTTACTGGGCACTTCAGTTCCTTCATCTATATTGAACTTGCAGATCTTAACCTTGCCCTTCTTATCTTTAGCTAACTGTTCAACATGCGGCATTAGACTTTTACATGGTCCACACCACTCTGCCCAAAAGTCCACTAATACAAACCCCTTGTAATCAGTGACCTCAGATTTAAAATTTTGATCATTTATTGATGTAATATTGTCACTCATAAAATATCTAGCTAAATTTATACAATATAGCGCACTTACTAGCAACTAATCAACTAAATTCTTACTGTAGAGCTTAAAAGATTGTCTAAAGCGTTTTGCACAACTTTCATTACATTTGGTGACTAAAGATATCTACATTTTCCCACCCCATTAAATCTAATTCAACACGAGCAGGAAGAAATTCAAAGCACTTTTGTGCTAATTCTTTTCTGTTTTCACGTTCCAGCATAAAATCTAGCTTTTCCTTTATTTTATGGAGGTATAAAACATCAGATGCAGCGTAACTTTTTTGCTTGTCCGTTAAATCCTCACTTCCCCAATCAGAGGATTGCTGATGCTTATTTAACTTAGTATCAAGCAATTCTAAGCATAATTCCTTTAGACTATGATTGTCTGTGTAAGTACGAACCAAACGTGAAGCTATCTTTGTGCAATAGCACGGAAGTGCCCAAGTCTTCAAGTAATAGCGTATGATGCTGACATCAAACCGTGCAAAGTGAAATATTTTAGTTATATTTTTATCCCTCAATACTTTTCTTAAGTTTGGAGCTGTATAATCACTTTTCAATTGAACCAAGTGAGCGTTGCCATCGTTAAAAGAAAGCTGTACAAGACACAATCTGTCTCTAACATGAAGTAGCCCCATTGCCTCTGTATCGACAGCTATAAACCTTACGTTATCTGGTATTGAGCTAGCCGGCAGGTCATCTTTATGTACAAATATTCTCATAAGATCTTGTAGAATATTGAAAGACTAATAATAATTGAAAGTGAGTTTTAAGTATACAAATAATAGACAACTCCTAACATTTTAGTATGCATGGGGTTTACAAATCGTTGTATATGCCTATAATTTAAGAAGTGAAAGACTGCGGGAGTAGTTCAGTTGGCAGAACGTAACCTTGCCAAGGTTGAGGTCGAGGGTTCGAACCCCTTCTCCCGCTCTTTTTTCCAAAATCATTCAAAAAATTTGCTTGACAACTTTCGCCATCATCCTTATTCATAGCATTGAAGCTATTGTTTATTTCAGTCCGTACAGATTAAACAATAAAAACTCAATGTACTTGGCGTACTGTTATTTAATTTTTTGCACTATTTGTATCTCATATCTTTATGGACTTTCAAGGTTTTTACCTAATATAAGCTAAAATGCGTTTGTTAAAGCGTCTAAGACAACAAAATGCTAATTTAAAGATAGATAGTGAGTACTAGCTAACAGGGTTTCTTTTGCTTTTTTTTATTTGGTAAGATTTTTAATGTTTATAGCTAGTTGTAATTCATGAATTGGGTAGGTAATGTTGAGTAGCATCTTGTTTAACTGTAAAATTTGATATTAGCTGTTGATAATTGGAATAGTTGTAAGTCGATGCTTTTCTTCTACTCTTGCTTTTAACGCCATTCCTAAAAAGATTATTTTGCTTATTCTATTAATCTAATTATACTGACAGTAGCAGGAGTTTGAATTTGCAATTTTGAAGTAAAAAATAGCAATATTGCCGCTATCAGCTAAATTATTAAGGAGGTCAAATGAAAAAAGATTCAAAGCTTCTAACAAGTGTAAAGGATTTAATGTCTGTAACAGGATTAGGTGCTGCGATAGGAGCACTTACATGTCTGGGGTTAAGTTCCACAGCTTTGTCACCTTTAACTACAGGTGGGATTATTGGTTCTATATTTCCAGGATTGTTGACTGTTGGTTGTATAGCATTATTGTTTTTTCAATTTTATTGCAATGTTAAGACAGAATACAATAATAGAAAAGAAGAGTTTGATTGGTATAGAGATCTTGTAATTCGCTCCAGCACATTAACGATTATAAGCATTGAAATCGGAGTCGGTCTTGCTGCAGCTACAACTGCTATTTTTCCTGATGTGATACTTGGAATTGGGACAGTAGCTTTAACAGGCGCAGCAATAGGAGCTATAGCACCAATTGCAGGAGTTCTTGCAACAGCGTATGTTATTGAGCCAATAGCTGAAAAAGTGAATAGATATATTATATCACCTGTAATTGAGAAAATAAAAGGATGTTTTTCCTCAAAAGAGAAGGAGGTTTAAGCTAACCAGTGGGTGTCATTCAAGTAGTTGGTATTAACATTTACCAACTGGATAATCACCAGTGAAACAAGCATCACAGTATTGCGGTGTTACATTATTACGTTTCTCTTCCTTAACAGCATGATATAGCCCATCAATACTTAGAAAGGTCAAGCTATTCACTCCTATGCTTGCCTCTATTTTCTCTATGGATTGATTTGCAGCGATTAAATCCTTGCGCTCTGGCGTGTCTATCCCATAAAAGCAAGAGTATTTCACTGGTGGACTTGAAATTTTTAAGTGAATTTCTCTTACTCCTGCATCTTTTAGCATAACTATTATGCTTCTGAGTGTACTACCACGTACTATACTGTCATCTATTAAAACTATGTTTTTACCTTGCAAAATGTGCTTATTAGCGTTGAATTTTAACTTTATTCTGACTTTACGTACTTCAGCAGTTGGTTGTATGAAAGTTCTTCCTATATAATGATTACGAATTATTCCCAGTTCCATAGGTAAACCTGAATGCTTTGCATATCCAATGGCTGCAGGTATTCCAGAATCAGGTATTGGTACAATAATATCCACATTATTTTTTGGTGGACTCTCCTCTGCAAGCGTTTTTCCTATTTCTTTTCTCATATCGTATATAGACCTGCCTTCCATTATGCTATCTGGTCTTGAGAAATAGACGTATTCAAAAATACAAAAGCTCGATTTTTGCTGCGCAAAAGAAAATGCTGAAGTTAGATGGCCATTACGATCAATAGTAACTAATTCACCTGGTTCTACCTCTCTAATAAATTCTGCATTTACTATATCAAAAGCACAAGTCTCAGATGCAAGCACATAAGAGCCGTTTAACTTCCCTAAAACAAGGGGTCTGATTCCTGCTGGATCGCGCGTTCCAATAACCATCTCTTGGTTGATTGCAAGAAAAGAATAAGCGCCTTGTATCTCCTTTAATGAACATATAAAACTCTCTAGAAAGCTATCTTTTATATTTGTTTCCACCAAACGCACTATCACTTCTGTATCGATATCCGATTGAAAAACGCATCCCTGTTTAATTAATCGCTCGCGTATTGGAAGAATATTAATTAAATTACCATTATGTGCTATAGCAAAACCCCCGAACTTACTACTTTTGCCGAACATGGGCTGCGCTCCAACTTTACTGCCACTTGTTGAGTATCGAACGTGGCCTATTGCATAATCTCCAGGCAAGGATTTTTTTATTGCATCTACGTCATCAAACACACTGCTCACTTGACCTTGAAAATGATAAGAGTGCAACTTACCGTTATAACTCGTCACTATACCAAAAGACTCCTGACCTCTGTGCTGCAAAGCATGTAGACCTAGTATGGAGTCAAAAGCAGCGTCTTTATTGTAGCTTGTACCAAATATTCCACACTCTTCGTGCATTCCATCAAGCATAAAAACTATTTAGTAAAGTTTAATTCTACTTTAGCATAGGCAAAGCACAAGCATTTTTTTTACTAGATGTTAAGAATGGCTATAAAACGTAAAAAGCCTTCTATTTCCTATACTTTCCTTCTTGCACAGTTCCAGGTATGATAAAGTATGAGAAAGAATCACATCCTGGGGCTGCGTACAACTGCTACGTTTTCTTTATTTTGCTTATAGCTTCTACAAGCAATGCAAATAT
>NZ_JADAKK010000016.1:9487-20782 GCF_020278625.1 Wolbachia endosymbiont of Mansonella ozzardi | reverse complement strand
ACTATGATAAGGAAACCGGAGGAATCTTTAAGTAGTTTTTTTCGTTTCTATTGAACACTAATGCTCTGTCAAAAATTTGTTATGTGAGAAGTCTATTTTCAGAAATTTATTTATTTAGATAATATTTAGTCTATACTTTATTTTGATCAAAAAAATCTTATGTATAAGACTTTAATCACGTGTTTTATTCTTCTGATTTATTCCTTTACGCAATCGTATGCGAATAATGATGTTCATCTCGAAAAAAGTGAAACTGAGCTATATAAGGAGGCTGTTAAGCTTTTTGACCAGAAAAAATATAAACAAGCCATCAGAGCATTTCAAAAAATTGAAGATTTGTATCCCTTTTCTTACTGGGCGATGAAAGCAAAATTGTTATCTGGCATTTCTCGCTACAATATGGGTAACTATAGCAGTGCTGCGAGTGATATGGACGATTATATACAGATTTATTCAAATAGTGAAGACTTACCGTATGTGTACTACCTAAGGGTATTGTTTTATTATATGCAAATCAATAAAGTACAACTCGGGCAACAAACGGCATATAAAGCTTTAGAGCTAGCCGCTGAGTATATCAGTCTCTTTCCAGATAGTGAACATACAGAAGAGATGAAGGAAAAAGTAAAGCTAGTCACAGAACATATATCAGCAAAGGAATATTCTATTGGTAGGTTCTACTTAAGGCGTGGTGAATATCTAGCAGCAATCAAGCGTTTTCAAAATGTAACAAGCAGTAAAGATTCTAGCTATTTTTCTAGATCTATTAACTATTTAATAGCAGCTCATTCAGCCCTTGGTCTTGACCTGGAAGCTCAGCAGTATAAAAGTATATTAGCAGGAAACTTCAAAAGGAAAGACGAAGTTCCATGTGAGAGCAGCAAACTTGAAAATTCGCTTTAGTCTTCTCTATACTTTTATATATAATTTAGGTTTGTAACTATTTGAATATGGCTGGTCATTCACAATTTTTAAATATAAAACACCGGAAAGGCGCTCAGGATGCAAAGCGCTCTCAAAAATTTACTAAGCTCATTAGAGAAATAACAGTTGCTGCAAAGCAAGGGCCACCTGATCCTAAACTCAATCCACGTCTTCGTTCTGCTATATTTGCTGCACGTAAGGAAAATTTGCCAAGAGATAAAATAAAAACAGCAATAAAAAACGCAACTGGCAGTGTTGTAGGAGGAAATTATGAGGAAATACAATATGAGGGCTATGGACCTTCTGGCACTGCACTTATTGTTCATGCTCTAACGAATAACCGCAACCGGGCTGCTTCTGAGGTGCGTTATATGTTCTCTCGCAAGGGTGGGAATTTGGGAGAAACAGGAAGTGTTAGTTACCTTTTCGATCGTGTAGGCTTAATCATCTATAAAGCAGAAGGCGCAAACTTTGAAGATTTGTTTGATTACGGAATTGAATTAAAAGTATTGAATATTGAGGAAAATAACAAAGAAGAATTGTACGTTATAACCTGTGAAGTAAAAGATTTTGGTAAAGTGCGTGATGCTTTTTATGCAAAATTTGGAGAGCCAGAACTTGCTCGTCTTTCATGGCAACCAAAGGATCTGATTGAAGTTAGCGATAAGGAATTAATTGATAAATTATCTGCATTGGTTGAAGAGTTCGAAGGTAATGATGATGTACAGTACGTTGAAGGTAATTTTACTTTTGCTGGTGATAATTTTGCAGCCTAAGTTATGGAACTAATCGTATTCATACTACTTTTTATTTTACCGCTTCACACCATTGAGGCATCTGCAGATCCCTCGGTATCATTTCAGCACGGAATCAGAAAAAAAAAAGTCATGGATTCAAGTAGTCAAGCTGTTCTAATAAAAGAAAGCAACGTAGGAAACTTAGTACATGACAAAAGGTTGTTATTCATATCTAGTAACATAAAATCTTCTTTTTTTACCACGGAAATTGAACAAGGTTTGGTCCAAAATACAGTGATGAGATTAATCGACACATATAAGGATTTTGGTGTAGACTTGAAAAAAGATATCATGCCAGGGAGTAAATTGGAGGTTCTTTTTGAAAGGTTGCCTAGTAATCAGAAGGCTGAAGAAAAATTTTTATACACCTCACTGACAACGAACAAAAAAGCTAATCGCTTACATCATTATGAGTCACAAAACGGTCAAGAAGGATATTTTGATAAAGGGGGAATAAGCCTAAGAGGTAGCAAAGCTTTTATAAATCCGTTAAATGGAGATTACCGTATATCTTCGAAATTTGGGAATAGAAAGCACCCTGTTCATGGTAAAGTTGTTTTTCACAAAGGAGTAGATTATGCAGCTAAATTTGGTACTCCTATATACGCTGCTGCAGAAGGTGTAATAGAATATATAGGAAATAACGGAGGGTATGGTAAGTACATCAAAATAAAACATAAAAATGGGTATTCAACCTGCTATGCACATATGAGTAAATTTAATAGTGATGTGAAATTAGGCTCCAAAGTAAAGCAGGGACAGGTTATCGCTTACGTTGGTAGCACTGGTGTTGCCACAGGACCCCACTTACATTACGAGATCATATATAATGGTAAACACATTGACCCACTTACAATAGCACATAAAAACAAAATAAGGCTACTTGGTCACGAACTAAGTGAGTTTAAACTATTTGTAAATAGGATAGATAAAACGGTCAACAGGGAGAGCTCAGGTGAAAAAGAAGTTTAAAGACAATATTGATAAGAATACGATAAATGATAAAAATTTAAGTCAGCTCCGAGTTTGTCCTGCACTAATAGTGCTAGGATTAATTTTGTCGGTATTTTTTGTAGTATACAATAGTGCAATTGTACTTGGAATTGCTGCTATTTCAGTGTTGTTTCTTTCTCAAGGATTTTTCATTAATAACACCAATGAAGCAAGGGTGGTAGAATTTCTTGGTCATTATATTGGAACTTATTTTAAACCTGGGGTGTTTATTACACTGCCATTTTCAACAAAACATGTTGTTTCTCTGAAATTTCAAAATATCAACACAGAAAAAATTAAAGTGAATGATGCAAATGGAAATCCAATAGAGATTTCAGTAGTGATTGTTTGGAGAGTAAACAGCCCCGCAAAGGCATATTATAATGTGAATAATTATTATGAGTTCGTTTTCGTGCAAAGTGACTCGGTAATTAGAGAACTAGCGAGCAATTACCCTTACGACAGCGAAAGCGATGAGGAATCTTTACGTAAAAATTCTGATAAAATTTCAGGTGAATTGCGTTCAATGTTACAACAAAGACTGGATATTGCGGGAATTGAAGTTACAGAAGCGCGAATATCGCATTTAGCGTATTCTTCTGAAATTGCACAAGCAATGCTGAGGCGTCAACAAGCACACGCTATCACCTCTGCAAGAAAGCATATAGTGCAAAATGCAATAGGAATTATCGAGGAGATAATAGCCCATTTTGAAAAAAATAAAAGCATACAATTGGATGGGAAGCAAAAGATTCAATTGATAAATAACCTACTAGTTGCCCTCATTTCTGAACAAGATGCACAACCAACAATTAGCTTAGATAATAATTAGTACAGAAGCTCAACGAAAAATTTGCTTGACAAATTCCTACAACCTCCTTACCATAGCACTGAAGTTATTATTTATCTTCATTCCGTACAGATTAAACAACAAAAAAACTCAATGTACTTGGGGTACTGTTGTTTAATTTTTTGCACTATGTGCACCTCATGCCCTTATAAACTTTCAAGGTTTTTACCTAGTATAAGCTAAAATGCGTTTGTTAAAGCGTTTAAGACAATAAAAAAAATGCCAATTTAAAAGATAGATAGTGAATAACTAGCTAACTGGGTTTCTTTTGCCTTTTTTTATTTGGTAAATTTCTTAGTATTTATAACTAAAGTATATTCTAGATTCAGTATCAAGTACTAGGATGACAAGAAAAGGCTGCTTGGGTGACATCATAGGGGTTGGAATGACAGGAGACTAATATGGAAAACATAGACTTTCTAAAATTCATTGAGCTATGCTTTAAAACGGTGATGCCGGGATGTGAGTATAATGGCTATCAGTATACAAAAGTCATAGTAGAGAGCTTGAAGCAGCAAGTGTTGGCAAAATGAGGCAAATAATATTCAATATGCTACCGCACTCGATGAAGTCCATGTGCGTTAGTGTTACGTGGCCCGCGTGGATACTAGACAATCAGCCAACTGCGAGAATAATAGTTGCAAGCTATTCTCAGCAGCTGAGCGAAAAGCACTCGCTTGACATAAGGTGCGTAATGCAATCGGATTGGTATCAAGAGTTATTTCCGGAGATAGAACTGTCCAAAGAGCAGAACGTCAAATACAAATTTCAAACAGTTCAGAGAGAATAAATAATCGCAACGTCCGTTGGAAGAACATTGGCCGGTGAAGGCGGTGATTTCATTATCGTGGATGGATCCACTAAGCTCCACTCAAGCTTTGAGCGAAACGCTTAGAAAGCGTGCTACAAACTGGTTTGACCAGACTTTAGTAAGCAGGCTCAACAATAGAAAAAAAGGAGTAATTGTTCTTGTGATTCACAGGTTCCACCTGGAAGATTTAACCGGACACCTTCTCTCTAAGCCAAAAAATATATGGCACCATATTTGCTTACCGATGGTATCTGAAAATAAGGAGGTTATTTATTCAATCAAAAAGCCAGAGCTTACTTTTCTTGTTCTTGTCATCCAAGTAACTAAAGATGGGCACACCAGTAATAAACCAGTATCAGCTACTTACATGACACCACCTGCAAGAATATATTCAAGAGAAGAAGGTCAGTTATTATATCATTTTTATGGAGAGAAAGAAGAAGTTGAGATGATAAAGGCTGAACTTGGGAGCTACGCTTTTGCTGCTCAATATCAACAAACCCTCTACTGCTTTCAGCTGAAGCGCTATAGAAATTTTCCTGACAATCTCTCGCATGTAACACAAAGTTGGAACACTTCGGTTTCAATGAGCAACTCTAGTAACTTCAGCGTCTGCACTACCTGGACAAAAGTGGGCAATAAGTTTTATTTACTCGATGTATATCATGCAAGGCTCGAGTATCCAAAACTTAAAGAGCAAGTTTTGTCCTTACACGTAATTTTAATTGAAGCAAAAACAAGCGGTAAGCAATTGGTACAAGAGCTGAAGGCAAACGATGATTTACCAATCATCGAAATAGTACCACATGATGACAAACTTGCCCGATTCCACCAGATTGTCCTGACTATAGAGTCTGGAAAAGTTTTTCTGCCCCACCAAGTAGTAGGTTAAATGATTTCGAGTATGAGGTTTGAATGTCTCCAGAAGCACATCACAATAACCAAGTCGACAGTACCGTACAATATCTGCAGTGGATGAAAGAAGGTATCTATCGGGTTGCAGCTATACGAACATTATAATTTGAACCTAACAGAAGGGTGTCATCCAAGTAGACGATACTTGGATAACACTAGAGGTATAATTCCAGTGCTTGACGCCTTCTAGATTCAAATATAAAACTTTCCGCCACAAGTTATTTCCCATTCTCCTTTAAAATTTTTCAGATGTGCTTTTTTTTCGCATTCTAAAAGTAACTCTTCCACACTCTTGTTGTAGCTCTCGGTAGTGATTCTTCCTTGATGGTGCACAAATCTCAAGTAAATCAAATAAGTGTTAATTACGTCTGTTTCACAGTATTCTCGAATCTCTTGCATCTTGCCGTTATCATATAAACCCATAACTTGCGACCCATCAACCCCAATTTTACCAGGAAGATTAAGCGCTGCACAAACTTCGTTCATTTTTACTCTTGCGGAGGCTCCAAAATCAGAAAGGGATTCAAGTAAATCGCAATGCCAATCACTACTGTATCTTTGATTATAGCTATTCCACTTATTACCAGCTTTATGAAAATATTCTGCTTGAATGCCATGAACCATAGCACGGTACTTCAACACTGGTATATCAAAAGTACGTCCATTAAATGAGACTAACCTTGGCCTTTTTTCTGACATATAATTGAAAAACCCCTTCACTAGCTCTTTTTCACTAGAATTTAGTGTACCGCCAGACCTAATTTCCTGTAGTGTGAACACCTCATAACCATTTCTGCAACTTATATTGCAGAGTAAAAAACTGATAACTACAATTTGGTGGAAAGGCTGACGAAGAAAAGGGTTTTGTCCGTTTGTTATTTCGAGGTAATATTTTGTTAACGCGTCCCTTTTCTCTTCTACACCACTATTATCACGAATATTGAATAAATTTTTGCAGGAGTTTATATCTGGTATAGTCTCAATATCAAATACCAATAAAGAATTAAGCATCGCTTATATACTCCTCAGGACGGTCAGTCCAATGCCGCACTTTCACGAATAAGAACAGGTGAACTTTACACTCGAATAACTTCTCCAGCTCAACACGTGACTCGATGCAAATTTTTTTAATATTACTGCCATCTTTTCCTAGTACTATTTTCTTATGGCTATCCCTCAGCACAAATATGACCTGTTTTATGATTAAACTCTTATCTTTTTTCTCCTGAATTTGTTCAGTTATGACAGCTATAGAATATGGCAATTCTTCACGTAAATTCAAGAATAATTTTTCCCTCGTAATTTCCGCTGATAAGAAATTCGTCGAGGAATCGGTTATTTGACCTTTTCTATAAAACCAAGGACTCACTGGTGCAACTTCAGATAAATAACTGATCAAATCAGAAAGTCCATCACTCTTTAATGCTGATATTGTAAAAATCATTTCAAACCTATAAAGTAAATTCAGATGTTCATACGCCATCTTTAACTCAGGTTTTTTCACCAGATCAATCTTATTGATAACCAAAATACATCTGCCTTTTGTGCGCTGCAGCTGCGCAAATATAGTTCTGATTCTCTCTATATTTTTTAAATAATTGTTCGTATCAACCAGCAACAAAGTGATGTCATTACCCTTGATTGCTGACCATGCAGATTTGACTAGAGTTTTCTCAAGTTTCGTTTCTGCCGAAAATATTCCCGGAGAATCAGTAAAAATAATTTGTGTGTCATTGCATATTGCAATACCCCTTATTTGTGTTCTCGTTGTCTGCACTTTGGGAGTAACAATTGCAATCTTCTTGCCTACAATGCTGTTAATCAGAGTAGACTTCCCAGCATTTGGTAAACCGGCTATAGTGACAAATAAACATTTTTTTTCTTTCACGAGGGGGATTGTAAAGAAAACTGGGTTCTAGTGTCAAGCTACTTAAATGACATCTACCACATCATTAGATCTCTTGCATAGCTTGCTTTGAAAATTTCTTACCATAATGCAAAAAATCTATCACCGTTAAGATAAGCTTTATTTTCGTTTTTGACTTTTTCGAAAATAATATATACCATAAAAAATGGTATGCTGGAGCTGAATGAATAGATATTAAATCACCATCAGATAAGGTCGTTAATGCACTCTCGCTGGTTATCAGGTATTTATACTCAATCCCTTGCCACCAAAATTTGAATGGGACAGTGATTTAGTCGATAGTCTCTCTAGAGAAGATCATGTTTTGGGTATGCTATTCCAGGGAAAGAGCTCAATTGCCTAATCCTCATCTCCTCATACGACCCTTTATATAGCACGTGAAGCAGTCCTTTCAAGTAGAATCGAGGGGACCCAAGCAACTCTCGGTGAAAGTTTCGGCTCAAGAAAAGCAGGTGCTAATGTAGATCGCAACCCCGATGATTTACAAGAAGTGCACAATTATATATCAGCGCTTGATTATGGACTCAAACGTTTACAGTCCTTTCCACTGTTGCTTCAGTTGATTAAGAAATTCACGGAAAGCTTATACAAGGTGTAAGAGGTTCTCATGCAACTCTAGGAGAGTTTTGCCGTGTGCAGAACTGGATTGGAGCTCTAGGTATACAATAAACTCAGCAAAATACGTTCCACCAACACCAGGTGGGTTGATAGATTGCCTGCACTCTTTTGAAAAGTTTCTATATAATAGGACATACCTACTCATACACATAGCTTTATACCATTATCAATTTGAGGCAATTCACCCGTTCTTGCGAGGCAATGAGCGTATTGGACGTCTACTCATAACATTACTCCTTATTGAAAGAAAGTTATTATCATCGCTTTTGTTATATTTAAGCGCATTCTTCGAAGCTACGCAAAGTGAATAATACATACAACTTTATAATATAAGCAGCAAAGGTACGTGGCATGATTGGTTCTTTTATTTCTTAAATAGTGTAGCGTTGCAATCGTTGGACGTATTATCGGGGGCAGAACAAATTGACAATTTAATTACGAGTTAGCAAAGTCCTAAAACTGAAGGAGTTGCGAGTGATATTATAAGATATTTAGCTGTAAACCCTTACTTTACTGTAATTAGACATTGTTTCACAAACTTTTGAGGGAAAGGGAGATAGGGTTTACTGTGTAACTGATATTTTGAAGACTTTAGAAGAGCCACTACCTATACCTAACACGTGTCTCGGTGATTGTAATATCTAATTTTTGGTCGTGTTCTTCTATTAGCAGATTTCCACAATATTGTTTTTCATAAGCTACACCTATAAATATTTTGCCAAGTGGCCGCAGTTCTTTTATTACCGCATCATACCAACCACCACCAAAACCCAATCTATTAAGATGATTATCAAAAGCAATAACTGGAGTGATAATCGTATCGGGAATTATATTTTTACCTGTTTTACTCCATTCTTTAAACCTCAGCAGCTTATTTTCATTAGGAATTGCCACTCTATAGCCTAAATTGAGCAAGTTATGCATCAGGGGTACAACATTTATTTCCCCATCAATTGGAATATAAGCTGCAATTATTTTGCCTCTAATGCAATTTAAGTTCTGATTGAAAAGATTAATAAGAGAATTTGTTGCATAACTGGAATAGTTCTTATCGATGTTTTTTCTTATAGCCCTATATTGCTCTCTTATTTCCTCTTTTTGTTGTTTAATGTCTTTGAACATGGTCTATCCATTTTGCAGCGAGCTTTTCTTGTAAACTGTTTTGTTTCAAGCGCTCACTTAGAAAATCAAAGTCAACAAACTCCATGTCCTGGTCTTGATTGCTGCAACTATACACATAATTCTCTTCTCCTGTTTTCGTATTTATATGCCGCTGCACACACTGAGCGCAGATTTCTTTCATCATGCACTGCATAGGCGAGTTAACTGACGATATTGCTATGTGGCTAGATTTCAAATATGGCTTTAAAATCTTTTTTCTTGCTTCATTTACGGCCTTCATCATTTTATCAGAACCGATAGTAATAATTTTATCTATAGCGTCTAAATTAATCGCGGTATCGCCTAATATTCCCCTTTGATAAGAGATTATTGCGCCAATTACATTACCATGAAAAGATTTGTCTTGATCCCTGTTTGTTTCTATCAATCCTTCTTCACATGCCCAAACCACTGTACTTGATGCACGCTCTATCAGTGCTTGTTTAAATACATCATTTAATTTCCTATAGCCAGCAAAGTATAAAACTCTATTATTATTTTCAAGACAAGCTTTTCCTATTGAAAACAATACTGCATTTCCAACTCCACCACCAATCAGCATTATGTTTTTCATGTTTTTGTTCTCGCGTGCATACTACACGGAAAAGGGGGGATTCGAACCCCCGACATATTTTCATATGTGCACGCTCTCCAAGCGTGTGCTTTAGACCACTCAGCCACCTTTCCACACTACTTATGATATTGAAAATTGTGCTGCTAAGCAAATTCAAAACCAGGTACATATGGTTCACCACGGAAATTTACAATATTGTGGAATTTATTTTTACAAGTTGAAAATGTTTTATCGCAACCTGAGAATATCGAATATTTATTCCCAGAAGAAATTTGATATGGAAGCGAAGTAAACAATGTAACTACTTTATTTCTGTGTTCCTTCGCTATAGCTTCAAATGCTGCGTGTGTTGCTGAATCAAAGAATTTTACTAATCCGTGCTTATAATATCCATCGTTCTCGACAAAATTAGTGTCTTCGAATCTTCTTGCGTCTATTACTTTAGTAATTGTGCTTATTCTACTGAGCTTTTTAGCATCGGCTTTACACCTACCATCGCAAAATTGTGCTTTGCATACAGGGGAATATAATTTTGCTATGCTCCTCTCAAGCTTTGTCGCGAGCCCTCTAATTTCAATGATAGACCTCCCACTATTTAATGTTATTTTGTCAAAAGTTCCTGAATATAGATTCACCTTTCCCTGGCTAAAACCCTTGTAGTTCATAAGAAATATCTCAATGTTTGCAAAGTCGTATTTTCCCGACAAGACCTATTCTTCTTTAATGTCATCGCTATTTAATATTCCCTCAATTATCCAGATTATCAGTCTTTAGGTCGCTGTTTAATATTATGCTGCTAGCTGTAAATCCACTTGGAAGACTTATGGAGTATATTATCGATACTCAAATCCTCATCGTAATCAGTGAATCCCATCACTTTTCCGTCTGCAAGCATTAATTTCCAGCTGTAAGCAATGGTAAGTAACTCTCCAACTAAATGGGTTTTTAACGTGGTTTGCATAGTTGCCTTCTATTCAATTGATTGAATTTAAAAACGGAAGATAGATAAATGGTTATTCCGGTTTTACCCATTATCTGATTAGGTGTCATTCCAGTGCGTGACACACAGCTGTACGAACATTTTATGCGAATTAAAACAAACGTTTATACTAGTCGCGCATCACGCACTGGGATGACACTACTTGTTGTGTGAATTAAAACAAGTATCCATAGAATTTGTTACACACTGAAATAATGCCTTATGTTCATCTGATCAATAAACAAACACTAGCAGACAAGGTACACACCACAACCGTGGCGTGTATTATTGCCAACTAGAAAGAAAATTTCATGCCAGTGAGGAAGAGAACTCCTTTATTATAAGGTACTACTTCATCACTACCCTCCTTTGTAATCTTATAACTGTCTACTTGCTTCTCATCAGCCATAAAGTAATGAAGGGCTGCATAAGGAACAAATTTACTCTTACTGCAAGCAGGAGAGAGATCGTACTGAACACCAAGTGCAACATCATGGAGCTTACCTCCATCACTCATTTTACTACCAAAGTATGTTAAGCTCGTATAGAAGCTCTCATATTGATAACCAGCACCTGCAGTCCAATACATGGTGTTTTTATCATCTCCATTAAACTGAGCTTCCAGCCCTTCCATTCTTTTGTCAGTATCAGAGAGTTTATCATAGCTAGTCCCTTTCAGCTCTTTAATAACCTTTGGTTGACCAGATTTGCCCAAACATGCAAAGGAGGTAGCAAGTTTTATGCCT
>NZ_JADAKK010000016.1:0-9477 GCF_020278625.1 Wolbachia endosymbiont of Mansonella ozzardi | reverse complement strand
ATTATATTCTACAAATTCCTTATAAGCATACTTGGCGCTATCCGTTTTTTTTGCGTGACCATATTCACCAACCGCAGAAGTTTTGACTTTTATATTATGCTGACTAAAGTCATATTCATATGATGCACCAGCGCTTATTATATGCTCATAATCTGGACCAACGTGCCTGATAGCTGAGTTACCATGAGGACCATTTTTTATGGCATCAAGTAAAATAGCATTACCATATATTTCTTTTACTCTGTTTTTTATGTCTTGTCTTTTCTTAGTATTTATCCTGTCCTTATTTGAGTCTGATATTAAACCTTCCACCGCTTCTTTTATTACAGCATTTACTGCTGCTCTTGCTCCCTTAAGGTCTTCTTTTCCTGTATCAGGGTTTTTGAAATAGTCATCACCAATTTTATTTACTAAAGCAAGTCTAAAAGTATCTTTATTAGCATACTTTCTATCAGTAGCTGCTAATGCACTAATTGTACCCACATCTGTAGGGTCAATGGTAAGCCCTGACACCATTCCTCTAACAGTCTTGTTCTTAGCTATTTCAGTAGTAACACTACCAGCATCAGGTTGTTTTATGTTGTTAAATAAGTCTGTAGCAGCTTTATCAATTGCAGTCCATTTTTCAGCAACAGTTGCACCCGTGTCATTAGCTACTGCAGGATCAACTACTGCTTTTATAGCATCTGTTAAATCTTCTCTTCCTGAATAAGAAAGATTACCAGCTTTTATGAATTCATCAGCAACGTTCTCAATGCCTGAATCAAAGTCGATAGCGCTAGATCCTTCACTAACGCTAAACAGACTACCCTCATAGCGAGGTGAGTAGCTAATGCCAAACCTTGCACCCATATGGCTTGGTGAGTAGTAAGCGATTCTAAACGGTAGTGTAGTCATAACACCTTTGTTATACTTTCCAGCCATGCGGAAAGAGAGCCTTTCGCTTTCACTTGAGAAGCTTTCAGTATAAAGACGTGGTGTTACATAAAATGGAAACGTTGCAGCGCTTCCTTCTAAGTTCATTTTTCTAAACCAGTCACTATCTGCAGCTCCATCAACAGTTGCAATTCTTGTCGCATCAACTCTCATTAGAGCCTCAGGACCAAACTGATAGCCAAGTTTTAAGTCACCATATTTTGAATTCAAAAACACATGTGCACTTCTTCCTCTTGCCGCATTCACACCTTGTGAAGCTGCTTTGCCTTCAGTAACCGGAATGTGGAATTGCACATCAGCGCCGTAGAGAAGACCCAAATCTTCGTTTTTGTTTTCAGCTCTTAAGTGCAATATTGCATCTGCAATCATACCCATGTTTTCGCTATAATCACCGATGTTCCCTATCCCTCCAGGAAATAATGAATTCGCTCCTTTTATTTGTTCTTCAGAAGCATTATAATAATTAACAGACTTGCCTGTTTTAATGTTATAGCTTTTATAATCTTCGCTACCTATCCCTGCTTTACCATAACCTTGGGCATCAACAATACCACCGAAAGTAATTCTCAAACCATTTGCTCCTCGGTTGGCATCAACAATATCAACGCCGCCAACTGAGGCAACAGGACTGGCTTTGCCTTTTTCCTCTATGTTTTTGTTAACAGCTTTAACCTCAATTTCAGCTTTCTGAGTTTTAGAGTTCTTAGTTTTTGAACCTTCTATATTAGAGTTCTTAACATTAAGAGTCTTTGCTCTTGAATCCCTTGCCTGTTTTGTTTGTTCCTTGCTAACTAGCTTCAGTTCCTCTTTTTTCTTAAGCTCTTCAGCTTCCTTTTTTGGATCAGCATTACATATCCTGTCCATTTTCTCTTTTAGTTTTTTGTTTGATGTTTTCATAACTTCCATTTTTCCAGAAGTTACTGCGCTCTCTTGCTTTTTTATACTTTCATCGGAAAAGTCAGCAGAAAAACCGCCGAAAGAACATAAAGTCAATAAAGAAGCTAGAGCAGTTCTAGTGTAGGTAGATTGTTTCATGAAGTGCCCCCAAAAAATTTCAAAATCATTATCTTAAACGTAAACAGTACAAAAATGTTGAAAGTTCAACTTAAAGCAACCTTATAGCTGAAACAAAAGTAAAATGCAACACCTTAAAAACAACTTTATTTAATATCCCTAGCGTGCATATTAACTAAAACTTAGCATAGAGGTTGATATCTTTTACCTGTTACCTACATTGTAACTCTGTTATTTACTCTGCGGAAGTAAAAATTTTCCATGATAAAATAATAAACATAGTTAACAATAAAAAGATTTTATTAAGATATTTAAATATTTATTAAAATATTAAAATAATTATTAACAACAGTATAGATTTATTAGTATAGTTAATAAAGCTATGATAAATTGAGGTGTTTTATATGGATTTTAATTTCTTACGCAATTGGTTTGGTATCACAAACACCAGTACAAGCAACGTAAGTTCAATACCAGGCAACGATAATGGGGTAGAAGAATATGACAATGAATTTGAGATCTTTGAAGATTATGAATTTATAAATCCTTGTAACCCAAAGAAATATATTCTTTGCCTGATCAAACAGGTGAAAGTGCTGCAGAAATTGCAGGTTTAATAAAGGGAAATTATTGGAGATGCGTACTTTCTCTAAGATGACCTATGGTAATAACGACCCGATATTATCTAACGGAGGATATAAAACTAAAGCTGAATTTATTAAGGAAGGTTATAGTACTATTCTATCTTATTACAGTAGTAGAAAGTGTGCTGGTTTTGTTTTTGCAAAAGATAGGGAAACAACTATAGCCTATCGTGATACTAAAGACTTTGATGACATAATAACTGATGCAAACGCATTTTTTACTGCCTCAGAGCTTTTACCTGAAGGTGGAAGAATTCATTATGGCTTTTACACAACGCATTTACAGATTCATTGCCTAATCTTTATGGTATTTTTAAATCTCATAAAGATTTTAAAATTAATCTCACAGGTCATAGTATGGGGAAAGCTGTTGCTAGGATAGCTGCTTTATGTTTCAACAAAACAAAAGAGGCTGAAGATATTCGTGTTGCAACTTTCAGTGATCTGGGGTTTTTAATCTTACTGCTAGTGAGATCTGCAATGACGCTCTTCAGGAAACAACTAGGAGTAACTCAACATAGGCAAGATCTAGTGCCAGCAGTATCACCTGGTTCATTTGGTTATGCCCACTTGGGTGCACAATTGAAAGTATCAGTGCCGGAAGGATATGCCGTTTATAAAATAGATGGTTATTATGAAGTTATTTATAGAACAGATGAAAGGGAGTTCCGATCAAACAACGACGTTTCTCTTTACTTTACTGTCCTTCGAGAAGGCTAGAACGAATTAACTCCGCGGTTTTAGGTAATGTTCAATATTACGCTGCTAACTTAGTAGGGTATGCTTTCGGTCAATCAGGTTTCTTTGAAAAAGTGAAAAGTAAGTATGAAAGTCCTTCTAAGACTAAGCAAGTGGAAGGTAAACATGAGAACCCTTCCTTGAACAAGTAAAGGTTGAGTCACATAAAGACTTTTCACCTGCCATAATTGACGCGTAGCAGCTGGTTGATGGAACAATGCTCCATTAACCCTTTATATACCCTATATAGCTATCGGACAGAAGGGCTATGGATCCTAGCGTCACGCGCTGGGATGGCAGGAAGGGGATGATGAAAGAAAGGGCTACTTGAGTGATATCCTTCTGATAGGCTTGAATTACAATGTTCGTATAGTTGTGTGTCATGCACTGAAGTGATAAAAGCTACTCCACCTTTATTACCACCTAAAAGCAACTAGCTACAGTCACCATAGCGTTAAGCTACTTCCGTTATATCTAATTAAGCATATCAAAGATAAATGAGTTTTAATATAATCTGATTATACTTATTAAGTACGCTGTATAGAATGAAAGCATGGAAGATTTTATAACTGCAAGAAGGAAAGATGATGCTGTGATATCTGTTTGTCAGGATAATAGGAGAAAAACTGTATTAATTTCAGGGCTCAACCAAGCTGCAAGGAACTTGTTAAAATATGGGAAAGAGAGTTTACTCAATAAGCCGTTAATCAGTATTTTAAGTGCAAGAGTAGCTGAAGATGTGAGAAATTATTTAGAGTATGCCGAGGATGGATATGATTTACTTGACATATTGACTAAAGTAATAGGTTTTTCTTTAATTGACTCTAGAGGAGAGGACATCAAGACAAAAGTGAAGGTTTTCCGCACCATGCAATTCACTAATGACAAGATTAATTATGAGCTGTTGATACGCAACATCAGCCTACTTCATAAGCTAGGAATATTTAGGGATGAATATTTAATGGGTAAAAAGTACAAAAACCACGACTTATTTGATATACCAGACAATGAATCCTCCATTCTAGAGCTGCGTGCTATATTAAATTTTGCTCTGCGACATCAAATTAGTATAGCTGTGGGAGTTATTGATTTCGATAGTAACTGTGAAGAGACGAACGATGCATTGAAAGTTGTTATAGAGCACTTTCACAAAAATTGCCGCAGTGATGATTTTTTAGGGTATATTGGCGAAAATAAAGTGCTCTTTATTTTATTTAACTGTAATACAGAAGACACACCTAAAGTAATTGATCGTATACATTCTGCTATCAATAAGCAGCTATTAAAACAAAAATTACCCCGTGTATCAGTAATTTATGGAAGTATAGCTCAAAAACTAGCTGCACAGTACAAAATCTAATATTTTATGTAAAAAAGTTTCTTTTGCCTATATTGGATTTAAACTTAAACTTTTATAAAAATTTAAATTTATTTATGAAGTTGAAATGTTGCATGGTAGCGCTGCTTTCGTTATTATTCTCGCAAAATAGTGCTAACGCTAGGGTAATTTTGGATAAGGGAATGTTTTATTCAGAACTGGACGGAAAATAGATTTGAGGTTTGGCTACGCTTTTAACAAAGATTCTTTCAATATTAGGCCTAAAGACAGGATTTTAAGTTATTCACACTTGCGCTTTCTTTAATTTACAGCAAGTTTATCCAAATACTCAAATGGGGTTTAATTAAGGCAGGAATTTCTGGTACCGCAAACCTAAAGGCGTTAGACATAGAAAAACTGGGCATGAAAGAATAGTATTTCATCATAAAAAACCTGGGGCTTAGGTCAATTGAGTATGGAAAAAAAAGTTTAGTCAGTCAAAGTATGCTGATCAATACTTCAAAAATTTACATGGCTGCTGGAAGAGTAAATGGTTGTTGGGTAAACTATATAAATCTCCGTAACGATGAGAAGGGCATTGGTACTGGGTACGATAAAGACAAAGTCTTTCTTGGAGTAAACCCAATATTTATAATAATTATGATGGACGAGAGATGAAATTAAAGCAACCAGCAATAAGCTATACCTCTCCTGAGATTTATAACTTTTAACTTTGGCTTAGTTATGTTCCAGGGAAGAATAACTTGTATTATAGCAATCTAGTTGCTGCTGGCTTTTCCTATAAGAATAGTTTGTCGGATGATATAAATTTTACTGCTGCTTTAACTGGTGAATTTGCAAGGGAAAATTCAACCGATTGCTCAGATGGAACCTATGAAAGTTATGAGTGCTGTAACCAGTTACTACACTGGAATTTTGGTTTAAATCTGAAACTTTTCGATCTTAACTGCATTTTCTCATATGGTAATGGTGGTAAATCGAGCAAGATATATAGTCCTGAAACGACTAATACGTATTATACGGATGCAGGTGTCGCTTACCGATCTGATTCTCACAGATTGAGCTTAACATATTTTAGTAGTGGTCGGAATATTGTAGGCGAAGATATAAACAAATTAACATCATATGCTTTAGGTCTTGAAAGCTATCTTTTTTGGGCACTTCATACTATTTCGATATTGTAAAATTTAATGCCGAAGAGCCATCGAAGAGTCCAAAAACAACTCAGGTTATGTATTATTGGCTGGGTTGAAGTTGAGTTTTTGATAAATGCATGACAGCAGTTTAGGTAGTTTTGCTTTACTTGAAAACTAACTCACTGCATTATGTCCATATAGTATTGCTATATTAAAACATGCTACAACTGCTAATCTTACTCACTATTATTGCTTCAGTTGTATTTTTTGGTTATTTAGCTCCAATAGAAGCAAAAATCTTTTTGTATTCAGTGAGCTTGAGTATCAAAGAAATTTTGCTATTTGTAATGCCTTTTATTGTCTTTGCGTTAATCTTCAGCAGTATTAACGATCTTAAGCAGTCGGCTATAAAGTTTATACTATTACTTGTCATAATGATTTTCTTGTCGAATTTAGTTTCAAGTTTAATTGCTTATTCGATTGGTCATTTTCTCCTGAAAAACACTTATTCAATACAAGATATAACATATGAAGAAACAATTGCTCCTTTGTGGTCGTTTAAGCTGCCGCTACTCCTTTCTAACTTTCATGCTCTTGCTTATGGATTTATATCCAGCTTAATAGTGTCTGTTCTGCTGCCCAAAAAGAGTAAAGAGCTCTCGCGCAAAATGTCAGGCTTAACTTCGTTTGTTCTAAAAGTCTTTTTGATACCAGTTATTCCAGTATTCGTACTTGGGCTTGCTTTAAAAATGCAACATGACCAGGTTCTATCTATAATATTCAAAGATTGCTCAATAATTTTTGTTATTATAATATCTGTAACTTACTTTTATGTTTTTCTCTTATACGGAGCAGCAAATTCGTTTAAGATCACAAACTGGATAACTAGCATAAGCAATATGATGCCAGCATTTATTACTGCGATTAGTACAATGTCTAGCAGTGCAACTATGCCACTTACTCTTGAGGGGAGTAAAAAAAATGTAAAACAACCTGATGTAGCATCGTCTGTTATATTAATGACTTCCGGCTTTCATTTAGTAGGTGATTGCTTTTTTATTATAATATTATCGGTGGTAATAACTTCCGGTTATGCATTATCCACGACAGACTATGTAACTTTCCTCCTTTATTTTTTGTTATTTAAGTTTGCTATCGCTGCAGTTCCAGCAGGAGGAATTATAGCAATGCTGCCTGTTCTTGAAAGGTATCTTAAATTCTCTCCAGAAATGCTCTCGTTAATCGCGGCATTATATGTAGTGTTTGATCCAATAATAACTTCAGCAAATGTTATGGGTAATGGTGCTTTTACTATAATGTTTATAAAACTCTATGATAAGCTTAGGTAATGTCCATTCTAGCGATTGATACTGTAGGTGCTGGTAGCTCAATAGCGATAATTGACCATGATGGCAATTGTTTTGTAGAGCGCAATTCCACCAGCAATAGCCACGCAGAAACATTTTTTCAAATTTTGAACACTCTGTTCAATAAGTACAATTATAGCTACGATAAAATAGGCCATTTAGTGGTAGTGATTGGACCAGGAAGTTTTACTGGAATTAGAGTTGGTATATCGGCTGCAAAAGGCATAAATCTTGCTACGAATAAGCCGTTATACGGAGTTAATGCACTGGAAGTTCAGGCGTATGCAATATCCTTGCTTTGTGCAAACAGTAAAAAAAATATCAGAGCTATAATCAAAAGTGCTCAAGGGTTTTATACTCAGTTATTTGATTTCAATTTATTGCCGCTGTCAGAGCCAGTTGCGGCTACCGGATCCCAGTGTGTGATAGGTACTGGGACAAAAGACAATAACTGCATTACATATGTGGATTGCAATTTACCAGAGTTAAATGCTAGCCATGCAGGACTATTGGCCCGTTATAGGCTAGAAAATAAACAAAAATTAAATGGGGTCAACGCTCTATATTTAAATGAGCCTCAGTATATGAAATTATTATAATTACCCTTTTGCGTAAACTCTATCGATTTGACTAAGTCTGTACATCTGGTTTGTTATTTCTTCGGCTACTTCTTTTATACTCATATTTGAATTTTCTATTTCTATGGCATTCGGCGGTATAAATAAATTACGAGTCCTAAATTTCTCTATAATACTGCTCATGCTAGTAACTTTCTTATTTTCCCTTTGTCTTTTTAATTTAATGCGTTTTTGTAATGTAGTTAGGTCACACTTTAGCACTATAGGAAGAATTCTTGTATTCATTCTTTTACTAAGCTCTACTACTGAGTTATACATTCTTATATTGTAATCATTATCTTTCATCAATTCATCAATAAATATGTAATTTTTTGAATGAATTAGATAGGCTTCTATTGCCTGAAGCATAATTTGTGCAATGTTATATATTCTATCTTGGGCTTCTTTAGGGATTTGGTCATATTCAAAGATATTATCACATATAGAGCGGATTTGAGTATTGTTGGAAAAGTTGCTGTTTACAATCAGTGCACCTATCATATTAGATAATTCTATTGCCGTAGAAAGCTTGCCACTTCCTGAAAAGCCGATAATATATACGAAAACTCCTGTTATCTGTTCCTTTGTATTAATGTTTATCATATTATTTATAATGTTAAAATCTATATTCATAATAACATGAAACTTAAGCTTTAAAACATTTAAAACATTATATAGAAAAATTATTTTTGCAGTTAAGATATTATATAGTTCAAGGACATAAACTCTGTACAAGTCCCATAGATTATGTAATAGAGAATTGTTTACTAAGAATTCCTCTTTCTCTAATTTACCTCCAAACTAAAAGTATGAGTTTACTACGAGCCTCTCTTCTTGTATAAACTTTCAGAAGGTCTTAGCTGAAAATTGTTTTATTAATAAAGAGCAAGGTAAAAAGGGACCTAATCTACGCCTATCAAATTTTATCTTACTTAGAACTGGATGGCCATACATATACTCACCTATCGGCGCGTTCTGAGAATCAAAAGTAGTTTTGTATATATCCATTTGGTATACGCTTTAATGAGTGAATGAAAATTCATTGATGAAGGTGTCGTTTGATGGAGATGTTATTGAGGGCAAAGAATATCAATGTAATAAAACTGGTTATGTAATCCACGGCTTTATTTATCAAGCAAGGGAAGATGTTTAAGTAATTTTTCACTTGCATATACCTTCTGTTGTAGCAGTTTCCTCCCTCAAAGATGGGTTACTCCCAACAAGTCAGTGGGCGCTGCATTTTTACAATGAGGTATCTTACTATGATTATAATTCCCTAGCACTTGATGATACAGAAGGAAAAAGACTAATAGCCAATCTGAGAGAAAGTTTTGTGATGTTAATGCGCGATCATGGACCTATAACGTGTGGTCGGACTATACAAGAAGCAATGTTTTATACATATCGCTTAAAACAAGCGTGTAAAACTCAATGTTTAACATTAGTGATGAATAGGGAATTATCAATTCCAAGCAAAGAAATTTGCTCAAAAGCTGTAAAGGATCTTTTATCTTTCAAAAGCAATTCTGGTGAAAAAAAATTAACACGCATGGGTTAGACTAATTAAAAGTAAGTTGTAAGAAGCTCTTTGCACTACTATCTTCCTCTGAATGCTCCTCTTCTTGTTATCCCAGTAGCCTTTTCTTGTTATCCCAGCAGTTGATACTAGGATCTACTGTCTAAAAC
>NZ_JADAKK010000075.1 GCF_020278625.1 Wolbachia endosymbiont of Mansonella ozzardi | reverse complement strand
GTCGCATTGGATAGTGAAACTTGCGAAAAGCTATGACTGTAAAATAAAATCGGATATCGAGCTATTCCTTGGAATTAAAGCTAAGAACCAGAAAGTAATAGGAGTCACAGGAACAAATGGTAAATCAACCACTGTGTCACTAATAGGGCACGTATTAAAATCTGCAGGGAAAAAGGTAGCTGTTGGTGGAAATTTAGGTGTTCCTGTTTTAGATCTAGAAAGAGACGCAGAAATTTATGTAATTGAGTTCTCCTCTTTTCAATTGGAGCTGATGGATATGCCTACTGCCGTTCCAGAGCGTGACGCTAGAATCCATACTTTTTTTTCTGGATCCCAGTGTCGCGCTACTTGGATGACAAAAGGGATGACTGGGACAACAAAGATAGACATTGCGGTATTGCTCAACATTACACCAGATCACATAGATAGACATAGAAGTATGGAGAATTATATAGCAACTAAATTAAAACTGATAAACGGTAGTGAGACTGCCGTGATAGGATGTGATAACGAAATTACCGCTGATGTATTCAACAAATTTACTGGGAACAAAATTCCAATTTCAGGAACATACTTCCCGGCGTCATTCCAGCACGTGACGCTGGGATCCAGAAAAGAAAAACCATTGTCAGTTACTCAAATGATAGAGGATGGTACAAGAGATCTAATATCATTGATAGGTAATAATTTGCTTGACTATAGTGAACAGATTACAGGTACAGAACAAAATTATCTGGATCCTAGTGTCAGCTATTTGGATGACAAAAAAGGTACTACGATCCAGAAAAACTTGATAAAGTTAAAGAATTATAACTTATCAGTAAATGACATGAAAATAAACTTAATATCCAATGCGGAAAACATAGCAGCCGCATATGCCGTATGTAAGCTGTTAAAAATAGATAACAACATTATTATCGATGGAATCAAATCCTTCCCAGGTTTGAAACATAGAAATGAATTACTTGGCAAAATAGAAAATGTGTTTTTTGTGAACGATAGCAAAGCGACTAATGCCAAATCGAGCGAAAAAGCGATTTTCTCTTATAAAAACATATATTGGATCGTTGGCGGAAGAAGTAAAGAAGGTGGCATAGAGCCACTAAGCAAGCACTTTACAAGAATTAGAAAAGCTTTTCTAATTGGAGAATCAACAGAAGCTTTTGCAAATGTTATGGAGAATAAAGTAGATTGTATGAAGTGTTATAATCTAGAAAACGCATTTAAACTGGCTTTCGAAGACGCCATAAATAGCAAAGAAGAAATAACGATATTGCTTTCTCCTGCATGTTCTTCTTTTGATCAGTGGAAAAGTTTCGAAGAACGTGGTGACACATTTCGCAGAATGTTTAAAAATCTCAGGTACAATTACATGTGTTGTTTAGTATAATGTTGTATGGAACAAGATGAAACAAAGCCAGTATTAGACGAACTGATTAGGGTTATTCCATTTGAGGGAACAAGCGATGAAACCTTACTGAAGGTGTGCACATACCTTAACCTAGCTAATAGCTTTTGTAAATTTCAAAATGGAATATATAGCGCTTTGGAGTATATAGCAGAGGACTTAAATAGTTCAATGGTAACCAAGCTCAGAAACTCCAATTTAGAAGATATGAAAGTGCGGGAGCGGGTAAAATTAGCTGTTCAAATACGCCTTTCAAACTACGCTAAACTGCCAAATTATAGAGAATTTTTAAAAAATGTTTTACTATTTTCTGTATTGCCGAAGAATACATACTTTTCTAGTAAACTCTTATACAGAACTGTTAGTGCAATTTGGTATAGCATCCATGATCAATCAACAGATTTTAATTACTATACAAAACGGGCAATATTGGCTGGGGTATATCTAAGCACAATGCTTTTCTTCATTAATGACTATTCAGAAGGTTTTGCAGATACTCTATCATTTCTTGACAGACGTGTCAACAACATCATGGCATTTCAAAAGTTCAAAACTCGCTTGAAAGGAATTGTGGGAAGTTTCCTATAGGTTTTTGCTATACTAAACTATATTTTAAAGCCATCTTAACTTTCTTTAGTTTTTATGTTAAGATAGCTAGATGTTTGTCAATGAAAAAATGAAAGTTATTTGTTATCTTGATCCTAACATTAAGCAAGAAAAAAATGTAAGATACACAATAAACTTTTTTGGGATACTTGGGTGTATTAAGATTAATGCACTTGGCAAAGACAAATCCAAAGAGCAAGAGGGTAAATTTTATGTAGTTAAGCATTATTTTGACTATCCTTATTTTTCTAGAATTGTTAATCCAGAATTCTTTCAAGAAGAACTAAACGATGAAGAGAAAAAATTTACTAGGAAGATAATATCACTATGGTTATGTTTTGCCATATTGTTTACTGCTTCTACTGTGCCGTTGTACTCGGCGTACCAGAATCAAAAATCAAAAAAAGTGCTTATGGGGTTAGCTTATGTATCAATGGTATTATTAACTTTGGCTACCATATGTTTTATCGTAGTTTTATCATGGGTATTTTTTTGACTTTATTAAGAAAAAGTTTGTTGCACATAGAGTTAAAAGCCTTTTGTAAAACGAAGCCAGCCCTGAGTGGATAAAGCTTTATAGGGAAGAGCTTATAAATGAAACTTGCAATCAAAAGTTAGGAAAAGATATAGAGGATATTATAAAGTTCCTTTTGGAGAGAAAGAAGACTGTAGCACTGTATAACTTTCTAACAAGTGGGAAAGAATTAGTCCAAACCGGAATAGCAATGGTGAACAAGTTGCTTATAGATGACGTAAATCCAAACAACATAGTTTTAGATACTAACTCTCTTGGAGGAGGAATTGAAAGCGGAAGTTCTAAAAAGATTTGAGGATCAGGGTATCCATTTAACACTAATTCATAGTGATTCTTTTAGTTTACTCAAAGAGCAACTAATAACTTTCCTCATGGAGTAGGGGGCTTTTTCACTAGGCGGCTTCCTGCAAAATTTTTGAATTTTTGGTTTGTGCGTTGCAGGTTAGATTTTAATCCATAGAAAGCTGTAGAAAATACGAAATGCCCCGTCTTAATTGTTGGCAGAAAAGGCAATACTGTGATTCCACAAGCAGCACAATTTGTTGGCAAGCTTAATAATCTATCCGGAGAAAGATTAAGAAGAAACATAGTGCTGGAACATGATTCTAAAAATAAGACTTGGAGAATAAAAATATTCACACCAATCATAAAGAACATTTAGTTCGTTGTGAGGATAATGAAGGTACAACAAAATACACCAGTTACAAAGAAATAGAGAATAAATTTATTAAAAAGGCACATGAGTATTTAGTTATAGCCCTTCCCATAATAGTCCAAGAGAGGTAAGATAAGGACTTATAGTAGTG
>NZ_JADAKK010000015.1 GCF_020278625.1 Wolbachia endosymbiont of Mansonella ozzardi | reverse complement strand
GAATTTTGTCATTGAGCCTGGAAATCAAAAACAAGTCTCCAATCAGAAATACCCTTGCTATTATGATAGCAGAACTGACAAAATTTGTCAAGCAGATTTTTCCGTTCCTGATCTCAAACTATAGGCCTTCCCGCGGATAAAATCGAGAGCTTAGCCTCAAGTCTTTTGCAGACGTTATAGAACTAAGTAGCAGCCCTATACATATTAAGCTTGCAGCAGTTGTGCTTCCTCCGTAGGATAGAAATGGCAACGGATCACCTATTACGGGTAAAAGACCAACTGCCATTCCGATGTTTATGGCAAAATGAACACCAAAAAAGGCAAAAATCCCGATAGATACTAACTTAGAAAAATAATTTCTTGATCTATAAGCAATGGAGAATGTTATAGCAAACAGCGTAGTATAGAGTAAAACCAAAACCATGCTACCTAAAAACCCCCATTCCTCACCAAGCACTGCAAAAGCAAAGTCTGTGCGCTTTTCCGGTAAAAACCCAAGCTGAGTTTGACTTCCATTAACAAAACCCTTGCCAAGCAAACCTCCTGAACCTATAGCTATCTGGGATTGCTGCGCATTATAACCCATCCCAAGAGGATCCACTGATGAATCCAAAAACGACAGTATCCTTTGCTTATGATAAGGTCGTAAAAAAGGCCAGATAGTTGGTATTACAAGAATGCCAATCGTTCCAAAAACTATAAAATGAGATCTTTTGATTATTGCTGTGAATATAATCGATGCTCCTATAAATAACATTATCACAGCCGTGCCTAAATTAGGCTGCTTTAGTACCAAGAATACAGGTGAGAAAACAATTATAAATGCCGTGAATAACCTTCGAAATTCCATCATTTTATACACACTTTGCTCATTAAAATAACGAGCAAGTGCAAGTATTAAGCCTACTTTTGCAAACTCTGACGGTTGCAAACTGATTGGTCCAATTCTTATCCACCTTGTTGCACCCATTACGTGCGAGCCAAAAAAGTTTACTAACAGCAGCGAAGTCACTGCTGCTATATAAAAAAGGTAGGCATGCTTCAAATAAAAATCTATCTCTATGAATGACATAGTTATAGCCAATAGAAAAAAGAAAGAGAATACAACTAGTTGATGAATTGCAAATGGCATCCACTTTCCTCCAGCAGAAGAATATTGAACAACAATGCCAACGCAAAACAGCGCTATTATGTTAATGATCAACAACAAGTAAATCTTCTTTGCCCTACCCATAACAAGAACTTTATAATCTTGAAGTATAATAAGAAATGAAAATCAAAAAGCCAACTTTTCAACTGCTAACCAAATTGGAGCACTGTATACTCCTGTTACTACCGTTAAAGCTGCCATGAGTAACAGACAGAAAAGCATAAGTAGCGGTACTTTATCAACCGATCCAGGTGTCATTTCAGCGTGTGATGCTGCATCATTTCCAAAATGCATTTTTTCTACCATCTTCCACATATATATTAGTGCAAGGAAAGAACCAGCAGCAAAAACTATAAGAGAAATCCACGCGCGAGACTCGATAATTGCTTTCATCATATACCACTTACTTACAAAGCCGCTTGTTAAAGGTACACCGATCAATGCTAAGCTAAGTAGAGTAAATGCAAGTGTTATATGAGGCATTGATTTTTTGAGTCCTGACAAATTCTCTACTTTTGTTGAATCAAATTTGTAAGAAACACATCCTACAGCCATGAATAAAGATGTTTTTATTATGCTGTGGTTTATTATGTGAAGGATTGCTGCAAATAAGCCTGTTTTTGAGTTTAGACCCAGCATTAAAATTATATAACCAATCTGGCTGACGCTAGAGTTGGCAAGTAACCTTTTCATGTCTTTCGCAGTCATTGCAAATATTGACCCAAACACAATAGCACAAAATGCAAGGATAATTATCACATTGTTCAATGGCGGCCTAAATAAAAAGAAGTTTTGATGGAAAACAGTATAGAAGATCCTGATAAAAACATATATCATCACCTTGGTCACTGTACCTGAAAAGAATATACTAATGAAACTTGGCGCCTCGCTATATGAATTAACTAGCCATTTACTCAGTGGAAACAGTGCTATTTTGATTGAGAGGCTAACAAAAATGAACAACGTGCCAAGCTTTACGATGTTATTATAATACAGCGGTACTATCCTCTCGGCCATGTCAGACATATTGAGCGTTCCCGTCATAGAATACAAAAGCCCAATACCAAACAAGTAAAACGTTGCACCTATTGTTCCACTAATCAGATATTCAAATGCTGCGACCAAAGCTTTTTTATCCCTCCCCATTGAAACTAGTATGTAAGAAGAAAGAGACGAAATTTCCAAAAAAACATAAAGATTGAATATGTCGTTTGTTACTAAAATCCCAAGTAGCCCGCTTAAGCACAACAGAAACAAAGAATAAAAACCAGTGATTTTGTTTTTGCTGATCTCTTTTTCGTTAACACGAAAACTATAAAGCACACTTATCAGTGCTATAAAATTCACTAGAGTTAGAATCAAGGAGTTTAACATGTCGATTCTTAACTCTATTCCGTACGGGGGAGCCTCATCTCCAAGATAATAAGTTATAACTTCACCATTATATGTTTTCATGAGAAGTATCGATGAAACAAAAAAAGTAGCCGTGGTTGTAGCAAAAGAAATAAACCAGGATACTTTATGTTTCCTAGCAAGAAAGCAAAACATCGATGCAATTATTGGTATGATAACTTGTAAAATTGGTAATTGCATTAAATTGTTGCTAATGGACTGTTAAAGTATTAGTATATATAATACTTTTCGTTTTAATATCTTTATGTTATCTAAAATCTATAATGCGATAAAACATCTATTACAAAGAAAAGGTAGATTTGTAGGAAGAGACGAAAATGGAAACTCTTACTATGAATCAAATCAAGGAAAAAGATGGGTCACGTATAGCAGTATCTCTGAACCTACAACAGTATCCCCAAAGTGGCACATATGGCTTCACTATACTGATGATACAGTGCCAGTTAATAACAAAAAGAGAAAAATAAAACATACTCCTAATTTGACGGGTACAAAAGATGCTTATTATCCAAACCAAAAAGTGAAAAATTACTATAAAAGCTGGAATCCTAATAACTAAAGATACGAAGATCAAATATACTTGAAATAACTGCTGGATTATTTGTGTTGGTTTTTACTATTTTTCTGATTTGTTTTGCTGTTGATAGGCTATCTGACATAAAAAAAAGCTATAAGGATTGCTATAAAATATATGGTCTTTTTGTTAACGCTAATGGCATAGTAGTTGGTGACAGTGTCAAGGTTTCCGGCGTAGATATTGGAAGCATAACTGGCGTATTACTTGATAAAGCTACCTATGTAGCACGAATTGATATGTGCATAAGTAAAGACATAAAATTGCCAATTGATAGTTCAACTCTAATAACTAGCAGTAGAGTTATCAGTAGTAAATTTGTTAGCGTATCACCCGGATCAGATACTAAACTAATTTCGAAAGGTGGTAAAATAGAGTATACCCAAGCTGAAGCAAATGTTGGTGTAATAATAGACAAAATTCCCGGTATGTTCACGAAATAAGGCTCTTTCCCCGTTATTTTAGCTGTAACCTAAAGAGAATGGCATTACTCCTTTTTAATCCATGCTTGCGCTCTAGAAATTGCCACTTTTCCAAAGTGTAGACTATGATTTCAACCCGATGTAAGACGAATGGAATTATACCATCACGGTTTTACGACATCAGATCGCACCCTTCCATAATAATTAAATGTTATATTTTAACATAAAATGGTCACTTTTATACTCACCTACTTGATAAGATTCCTAAATTTCAGCGTCATGCGCTGGAATGACAGGTCTATGGGTATCATCCAAGTAGCCTTTTCTTGTCATCCCAGTGCTTGATGCTAGGATCTAGGACATTACTTTAGTAATAAATATTTAAGAAATTTACCAAGCGAAAAAAAAAGCAAAAGGAACCACGTTGGTGGCTAATTACTTATTATTAACTTTATAAATTAGCGTTTTTTTATTCTCAACGTCTAATCTAGCTGCTTTTAGACCGCAACTGATCTAAATTTAAACGCTAAGAAACTTACTAAGCAAAAAAAACTGTTAGCTAGTTATTCACTATCTATCTTTTAAATTAGCATTTTTTATTGTCTTAAACGCTTTAACAAGCGTATTTTAGGTCGTATGAGTAAAACCCGAAGTTTTAAATAAAGACATACAGTGCAAATAGTGCAAAAAATTAAATATTAAGATGCTAAGTAAATTGAGTTTTTGTTGTTTTATCTGAACAGACTCAAGATAAATAATAGCTTCAGTGCTACGATAAAAGGGTTGATAAAGTTTGTCAAGTAGTCTTTTGTTTCTATTGAATCCAATACGCTGCTAAGAACTGGTCCGATGTGATTATGCTACAAATCTAATAATAAAATTTCTAGCTTTTTTATTGTATAGGGCTTATCATTTTAATTTAACTTTGGTGAAATTATGTCATACCTTGCAGAAAGAATGTCCCTAATAAAGCCATCACCTACGATTGCTGTAACCGACAAGGCAAATAAACTAAAAGGCGAGGGGAAAGACATCTGCGTTTTAGCTGCAGGGGAGCCAGACTTTGACACTCCAGACCATGTAAAAAAAGCAGCTATTCAAGCAATAAACGAAGGTAAAACTAGGTATACTGCTGTTGATGGAACACGTGAACTTAAGGAGGCAATAATCAATAAGCTAAAAAGGGATAACAATCTCGAATATACATTTAATCAAATCTGCGTTGGTACCGGTGCTAAACAGGTATTGTTCAACTTATTTATGGCAACGATTAACCCCGAAGATGAAGCTATAATCCCAGCCCCTTATTGGGTCTCATATGTTGATATGGTAAGTCTTTTTAGTGGTCTGCCGGTTGTGGTAAGGTGCAAGCAAAACTTCAAGCTAACACCAGAATTATTAAAAAGCAAAATAACAAAGAAGACCAAGTGGTTAATTCTTAACTCACCGAATAACCCAGCAGGAGTTATGTATACATATGATGAACTGAAAAATATAGCACAAGTATTGCTCGAATATCCTCACGTGAACGTTGTTACAGACGATATTTATGAACATATAGTATACGATGAGAGGTTTTTTACTATTGCCCAGGTTGAACCGAGGCTTTACGATAGGGTCTTTGTGGTCAATGGGATATCGAAAGCTTACGCGATGACAGGCTGGAGAGTAGGTTATATTGCAGGTAAAAGTAATGTAATAAAAGCTATTTCTACACTGCAGTCTCAGAGCACTTCTAACCCGAATTCGATAGCACAGGCAGCAGCAGTTGAAGCTTTAAGCGGCGATCATGGCTTTTTAAAGGAAAGAACAAGAATTTTCAAGAATCGTAGAGATTTTGTAGTAGAGAAGTTAAGTTCTGCTCCAGGATTATCAGCATCTACTCCGCAAGGTGCGTTTTATTTGTTCGTCTCATGCAAAGGCTTGCTAGGCAAGAGCACGAAAAATGGTAAAGTAATAAATAATGACCTCGATTTCACTGAATACTTGCTGGAGGATCATTCAGTTGCTGTAGTTCCAGGAGTTACGTTTGGCCTTGAAAATTTTGTCAGAATTTCTTATGCAACCTCTCAGGAACAACTAGAAATTGGATGCAACAGTATTATTAAGGCATGCAAAATACTAAGTTGATTTTCTGCATTCTCATTGTGTAGTGTTTTCGTATGTCAGTAGAAAGAAACTAATTTATAGCCTGGTTATATTTATTGCTAGCTGGCTTACTTGAAGTTGTCTGGACGGCAGCGCTAAAGTATAGTGATGGTTTTGCCCACATTACGTCTGTGGTAATTATTTTAGTTTGTGCTCTTGTAAGCCTTTACTGGTTATCAGTAGCAATGAAGTCTATACCCCTTGGGGAATCTTATGCAGTTTGAACTGGTATAGGTTCTATAGGAGTAGCGGTGGTAGGAGTAATGTTTTTCAGTGATTCAGTGAATTTTGGGCGTTTATTTTCTATTGTTTTGGTAGTGCCGAGTATTATAGGCTTAAAAGTGTTTACTAAATAAGCAGCGAAAGGCTAGGTGTTGAGAACATATATACCAAGAATTGAGGCAAGTAGACGCTCATAAATTGTTTATTTTATCAAGTCGAGAATATTTACTGAAGTTACCTAGGATTCTCTAATCTGCGAAGAAGGGTGTCTATTGATCGGGCAAGTATATTTCTGATGTTTAACTTATTTTCCTCATTTTGCTGGATTAAATTAATATCATTTATTTTTTTTACCAAACCTTCTCCTTCCTCCGTAATCTTTAAATCACTTCCGTTGATATTATATTTGCTAAATCCCTCGACGATTTCCTTTTTCGTTTGGTGGGTATCCAAAAATGTCGACACTTGCTGCTTAGCAATAGCGTGAAGTAGTTTTTTATTGGATGCTAACTCTCCATATACACTCTCTAGACTAATGTCTAAATGTTTTGCTTTGCTTACAGCTAGTTTTATTGTCTCTTCTACTTTGCTTAAAAGTTCCTTATATGGTTTATCATATCTGTTACCAGTAGAGCAGCAAACGTTTGTTCGATATATTTTGTTAAGTAATTTTGTAGCGTGTTGTTTTTTGTGCTTGTACTTATTAGCTCACCTTTGCTTGACGTTATATTGACCATTATACATGCAAAAAGGTTAATACTAAGTTAACTAGAACGTTTCTGATGCTAGGCTTTACTAAAAAACTCTACTATTTTAGATGTAATTGTCCCCATTTTTAGAAATGCTCTTTTCGTGTCAAGCAACTAGTGCTAGAAAATTTAGTTGATACATAGTTGCTTATTTGTTATGAATTTAACTGTACTAAGTTTTAGCAAATTAAAAATTTGTAAAAAGCTATTTTTTATAAACCTATGGTTTTAAATTTAAGGTGAGGTTGATGCTACAAAGAAATTTTTTAATATGGTTGCTAGTATCGCTGTTCTATGCGTACCAATACATATTACGTGTAATCCCGAACATAATAGCACCTGAATTAATAACAAAGTTTAACATAAGTGTTACAGATGTTGGTCAATTTGGTGGGCTATATTATGTAGGCTACACGTTTGCTCACATACCTGTTGGTCTTTTTTTTGACAGGTCTGGCCCAAAACTTGTTTTGCCTATATGCACTATTTTGACATTTGCTGGGACACTGCCGCTTATATGCTTTGATGAGTGGTATTACTCAATACTCGGTAGAATAATCGTCGGAATTGGATCGTCTGCCTCAGCAATTGGGATCTTTAAAGTTGCAAGCATGTATTTTTCACAAGAAAAATCAGCAAGAATGGCCAGTTTATCTATAATAATAGGGCTACTTGGAGCTATTTATGGCGGATTACCCTTGGACTTTTTACTTGATAAATTTGGTTGGAACTATGTTATTTATACTTTCTCAGCGTTTGGTTGTTTGCTTGCTTTGCTGTTATTCTTTGTAACGCCAAGCAGTAATGCACAAGAGAGTGCAAGTGACAATGTACTTCAAGATTTGAAAACTGTGCTCTTCAACAAACATATTATTTTGATCAGCTTTTTTGGTGGTTTAATGGTTGGTCCACTAGAAGGTTTTGCTGATGGCTGGGCAAAAGCATTCTTGTGTGAGGCATATCAAATGACCGGAGATCTAGCATCTTCGCTTTCTTCTCTCACGTTTATAGGTATGGGAGCTGGAACATTCTTTTTGGCTTACCTGTTGGAAAAATTTCCAAATAGGCATTATGAAGTAATTATTGCGTGTTCTTTTGCAATGATCGCTAGCTTTCTTTTGCTTTTTTCACGAGCTGGTGGCCTATATGTTGTGCTGCCTGCGCTTCTTGTTATTGGCTTTGCATCTGGATATCAGGTAGTTACCATCTACAAAGCAACAAGTTATGTAAACAATAACTTGGTGGGCTTGACTACGGCCGTATCGAATATGATAGTTATGGTTTTTGGCTATTTTTTTCACATTGGAATCGCAAAAATAGTAGATTTGTATTGGGATGGAATGATAATACAAGGAGATCCCATGTATGGTGCTGGATTGTTGGTAAAAGCAATATTGATCATTCCTATATGTCTACTCTTGGCTGCTCTCGGTCTTGTATGGTTAAAGAAACGATCTTAAAATTGCTTGTAACGAACATGCATTTTAATATCATTGAGTTAAATGAAGTTTGATCTATGACAAGTGTTTCAGAAAAAATCTGCAGTCTTAAAAATGGCTTAAAGTCTTTTGATGACGAAATTTATCAATCTATAAAGAAGGAATTGCAGCGTCAAAGGTTGCAACTGCAATTGATTGCATCAGAAAATTTTGCAAGTAAAGCAGTGATGGAGGCACAAGGTTCTTTTCTGACTAATAAATATGCGGAAGGTTATCCAGGGAAAAGGTATTACTGCGGTTGTGAATATGTGGATGAGGTCGAAAGTCTAGCTATAGAGAGGCTCTGTAAACTGTTTGGTGTTAAATTTGCGAACGTTCAACCTCATTCTGGTTCTCAGGCAAATCAAGCAGTGTTTGCTTCATTGCTTACTCCGGGCGATACGGTGCTTGGATTATCACTGAATTGCGGTGGACACCTAACTCATGGTGCGGCACCAAGCCTTTCTGGTAAATGGTTTAAGTCGATTCAGTATACAGTCAGCAAAGACACTTATCTGCTCGATATGGACGAGATAGAAAGGCTGGCACTTGAGCATAAGCCAAAACTGATCATAGCTGGTGCTTCTGCTTATCCAAGAAAGATAAACTTCAAGCGTTTTCGCGAAATTGCGGACAAAGTTGGTGCGTATTTGCTTGCTGATATTGCTCACTATGCAGGACTTATTGCATCGGGCGAATATCCATCACCTGCTGAACATGCACATGTTATGACTTCTACGACTCACAAAACCCTACGTGGTCCTAGAGGTGGAGTAATAATGACGAGTGGTGAAACGTTACATAAAAAAATTCAATCAGCAGTTTTCCCAGGGCTGCAAGGTGGGCCGCTTATGCATGTAATAGCTGCGAAAGCTGTTGCATTTAAAGAAGCATTAGCGCCAGAGTTTAAGATTTATAGCAGAAAAGTCGTGGAGAATGCAAAAGTGCTAGCTCAAGCGCTGCAAGAGCATGGACTGAGCATTATAACCGGTGGCACTGACTCTCATATAGTGCTGGTTGACTTAAGACCACAGAAATTGACCGGGAAAGATGTTGTAGATAGCCTTGAAAGGGCTGGTATTACCTGCAATAAAAACTCTGTACCATTTGACACAGAGAAGCCAACCATCACTTCAGGGCTGCGTTTTGGCACTGCTGCTGAAACAACACGTGGACTTGGGGTAGAAATTTTTAAAGAAATAGCAGACTTAATAAACGAGATAATTCAAGGACTAATCAGCAAAAATAGCTTAAATGTTGAAAAAACAGTGAAAAGTAAAGTTGAAAAGATTTGTAATGATTTTCCTATTTATTAACTCTAGTGATTTATATGGTGTCACCCAAGTAGAATAGAAACGGATTGAATGCAAAATTTACTTGACAAATTTCACTAGAACCATTACCATAGTAAAGCTATTATTTACCTTCGGTCTGTCCAGGTTAAACGACAAAAAACTTAACGTACTTGGTGTCTTATGTTTAAATTTTTGCACTATGTGTACCTCATGTCTTTATAAACTTTCAAGGGGTTTACCTAATATAGCTAAAATGCGCTTATTAAAGCGTTTAAGACAATAAAAACGCCAATTTAAAAGATAGATAGTGAATAATTAGCTAACAGGGTTTCTTTTGCCTTTTTTCCCATTTGATAAGTTTTTTAAAATAGAAAGATTATACTAATTTTTGTTATCGGAAACTCAACATCACTATCGGCTGAAGCCGAAAGGTTGTAAATTGCGCTGGGAGCACGATAAGAGGCTAAGGCTACTCCAGTCTTGTGCTAGATAAGGCTGATGTGCATCTGTATGTTTATTGATGTGCTCATTAATAACTTCATCTGTCACTGGTAGCACTAAAGTATCTTCTTTCCCCAAAAACACCTTCTCCAGTATATTTTCCTTAGCTCTGGAAATTCTTGTTGAACTTTGCGTGAAGACCTAACTTTAGTCTTTGGACAAAATCACTTACAGCTACATGAGGGGGTATTACTACAAGTAAATGCAAGTAGTCGAATGATATTACTCCATTTTCTATCTTAATTCCCATTTCTTCAGGTACTTCTGCTATGATTATTTGTATTCTCTCCTTTATAGCCCTATTTTGTAGCGATATTTTGTAATCCAGACTATTTGGTACTTATGATAAAATACTGTGTGCTTTCCCTTATCGTACCTAGTCATAACTATACTTTATAAAGCACAGTTATGACATTAACAAACTAAAGTTTCTCCATCTAGAAGGTGGAGGCCTGTATTATCTTATGGAGAATCAAATAAGATACATAACAAATTTGCTAAACCTCTAAGATGTACACTCCCAGAGTGTGATGGTGGAATTTGCAAGTAGTTTTTTTTCATTTCTATTGGGTAACGGCAGGATTAAATTGTAATGTTCATTCAGTTGTGATGGAATTGCGCTAATTTACTGGTCTATGTAAACATAAGTACTATCCTGTTGATAAAGCTTAAACTAACTGATAAATTCTTAGCACAGTTATCATTGAAACGAATGTCTTTACTAAAGCCTACATATCTCTCTTATTTTTCTAAAAAAGCCTTGCCTTGGCTTGGGGCTGCGTGTTTTGCATGTTTTTTAGTTGGAGTATTTCTAGCTTTATTTTTCTCTCCAGAAGATTATAAACAAGGAGAAATTGTACGAATTATGTATTTTCACGTGCCTTCTGCATGGCTTTCTCTCGGAATATATGAGTTAATTGCAGCGCTCAGCTTCATCTCCTTAGTGTGGAATAACAGTATTGCTAGCGTTCTGGCTCACGCGGCCGCTCCTGCGGGAACAGTCTTTTCTGCAATATGCTTAATCACAGGTAGCATTTGGGGAAAAGGAACCTGGGGCACTTGGTGGGTATGGGATGCAAGGCTCACTTCAACGTTGATCTTATTTTTCCTATACGTTGGATACCTCTCGCTGTGGAGCGCTTTTGATAATGAAGAAAGAGCTAAAAAATCAGCAGCGGTATTTGCCATCTTTAGTGCCGTAAATATCCCCATAATAAAATTTTCCGTGAACTTGTGGGCTACTCTCCACCAGCCAGCAAGTATTCTCAGAAAAGGGGGAATAGCGATAGAAAGTTCTCTACTGTTGCCATTAATTGCAATGTTTATATTTTGTGCCACATTTTTTTTAGTAGTATGGGTACTCTATTCACTTCACCTGATTAATTTGTATAAGGTAAAGAGAGAAATTAGTGCGCGGTATTAGATCTACTACAACTACTTTTCCTGCGTCACTGTCTAACTTAGACAGCTTCATGTAAATCACTTTCTTTATTGAAAAACTCAGGAAAATGTTGTATACTAGCTATAGTAATAGGTTCCGGTGAAACTCATGACAAATTCAAATACTAGTATAGCTTCATAAGCATATAGGAAAATATGCTAGAGAAAATTAAGCAAAATGCCTTTGGTCACTTCAAATGCCTGCCTGAAGCCCTAGGTTTTAGTGTAAAAACAGGTCATACTCTTACGATAATTAACCATGGACTTGGATCTTCAATGTTTGACATCGTTTTGTGGCGACTGCCACGCAGAAAAGGTTCAAAGTGTTGTAAACGAGTTTAAAGGTCAGCCTTTTGCGTAGTGGATTAGCCCATCGACTGAGTCAAAAGCATTAAGCAGAAAATTGCTACCAAAACTGAAGAGCGTGCTATGTTGTGTGATCCAACTAATTTTGAAAGCAGCAACAACCAGCAAGTATTGAACCAAGATCAACTTGAACATTTTATCAAAGTTCTTGAAACATATGATGCAACGGCACGTAGCTTTTATGAAAAACTTGCAGAACCACTCCTAAATCAGCAAGAAAAATTGTTCGTCGGATATTAAGATAATATTCCCGTTGTAATTGCTATTCTTTTTATCCACAGTAACATAGCTGGCATTTTTAGCTTGATAACCAAAAGAAAATAAAAGGGGGCTTGGGTATGGCACCCAAATGATCACTCATCTTATGGATATTACTAGAAAAATCGGTGTAAGATATGCGACTCTTTCTGCGTCAAGTGATTCAGGATATTGAATCTACGAGCGCTTGGGGTTTCATATGTTTGGTCAATTTGAGCGTTTTAAATGGAGGAGTTAATGATGAAAATCGAGCATACCACGTTCCCAAACAATAGAGATATTGAATTCCTGTCCAAAGGAATTAATGAAGAAAACGCTGATAAAGGTACATGTAATCCATTTGCTTTTTTTATTCACGATGATGCTAGGCAAATTATTGCAGGCTGTATCAGTTTTATATCTATGGTTCAATTTATACTGATCTGCTTTGGGTGCATCACGACCATAAGAAAAAAGGTATGGGAAAGCAGTTAATGAAAAAAGTTCATGATTATGGTTGGGAAATGCACTGTAAAATAGCAACTGTTGCAACCACGAATTTTCAAGAGCAAGAGCATTTTATGAAGAACTTGGGTACTAGTGCAATTTTGTACACCCAGGGTATGTTGGTGGAGCAACATGTATACTTTTGAAGAAAGTATTGTAGTGCGAGGTATGTCTAACGTTGGTAAGCTATGGATTTCTCTATAGATAGCTCCAACAAAGCCTTTCCCGGTGTCTTTAAACTCCTTCGGAGCAGCCTTTGTTAATTAATTGTATTTCAGTTTACAACTTTATCTAAAAGAATGCCGAGAAAAAGCAGTAGTCCTACATAGGAGTTATTTTTAAACGTGGACATGCATTGACTGGAATTGTCGGGGTTGAAATTTTTATATTGGTAATGAAACACGACCCCCACAGCAAGTAAAGCGATATAGAAAATGTTATTCAATGATGATAAAATACCGGCATATAGCCACATCATAAGAGACATTAAATGAAATCTTTTTAGCCAAGGTTTTGTTGTATCACCAAAATACAATGCTGTTGATTTCATTCCGAGTTTTTCATCATCTCTTTTATCTTGATGAGCGTATATGGTATCGTAACTCAGTGTCCAAAAGATGCACCCTGCATAAAAGAGCATAGGTTCTATACTAACCTGGTTCTTTACTACTGCCCAACCTAGAAGCGATCCCATGTTAAAAGTAAACCCTAAAAACAACTGTGGCCACCAAACGTAACGCTTTAGTAAAGGGTAAATAATTATCATACACATTGAGATTACCCCAAGTATGAATGTAGTTTTATTGGTAAGTAATAGGATTACTAGAGCAATGAACAGTAACAGAGAAAGTAAAGTCAAAGCTTGCTTTACGTTTAGTGCACCACTTGCAAGTGGCCTATATTTTGTTCGTTCAACATGCGCATCTATTTCTTTATCGAAAATATCATTGATTATACAACCCGCAGGTCTCATCAAGAATGCGCCTATAGTAAACAAAATAAGGAGAAAAAAGGTCTGCCAAGATAGAGAAGCTGAGGCTAGAATAATACCACTTAAACTAGGGAATAATACAAGCCATAAACCTGCTAAACTGTGCAACCTCATCAATGAAAGGTAATGATTGAAATGCATTATTAAGTCTGACTACTCAGTATTTTGCTTATATTAACAAAATTATCGAATGCTAAATCAGTTTTGAAAACTAACTTGGGTACAAATCGCAAATCAGCATAACATAATATGGATTTGCGTATCAACCATGCAGATTGGTTGATTTCGTCAATAATGGTGCCAATGTCACAATCTTTTTCGCTTAACGAAGACAGGACTACATATACATCTGCTTTTTTTAAGTCTTTACTTAACTTTACTTCAGATACCGCTACATTTTTATTGAATACCTTACCTTCCTTTAAGACTCTGGATATTGCTCTATGCAGTACAGACGCTATTTTTAGGCTCCTGATTTCTTTTTTCATACTATAATACCCTTTCTTCCTGCACTAATTGATAAACTTCCAGAATATCTCCAACCTTAATATTGGCATCACCATCTAGAGACATTCCACATTCAAAGTTTGTACCTACTTCTTTAACATCATCCTTAAATCTACGCAAAGCTTTCAATTTTCCTTCATATATTAATTTATTGTTGTGCATTACCTTAATTAAAGAATCTTTTTTTACAACTCCATCACTTACATAACATCCAATAATATTATCAGCTTTAGATACATTAAATACCTGTCTTACAGATGCAGAACCAATACGCACTTCTCGTGTTACAGGCTTTAGCATTTTAGTTAAGCATATTTTCATACTGTCAATAAGTTCGTATATTATGTTATAAGTACGTATTTCTACACCTTTTTGTTTTGCCAAATCCCTTATTTTTGAATCCACTTTGACATTAAATGCTAAAATTACTGCCCTTGACGCTTCTGCAAGCAGTACATCTGAGTCTGTTATTCCCCCCACTGCCTTGTATAGGATATTTAATTTCACTTGATCTTTACCAAGTTTACCAATTGAACTTGATATTGCTTCGATAGAACCAGTTACATCACACTTCAAGATTATAGATAACTCTTCTGTCTCATTGTCATTACGACCGAACATGTCTAAACCACTATTACTTAAATCCTCCTCTTTTCTCTTAATCAGCTCTAATCTGTATTCAGCGATTTCACGTGCCTGCTTTTCAAAATTTACAACAACAAATTTATCTCCAGCATCTGGCACACTGTTTAGGCCAGTGATCTCAATTGGAGTGGAAGGTGGAGCCATCTTTTCCATTTGACCAAGGTGATTAACCATACTACGTACTTTTCCATATGTCGTACCCACCACCAACATATCACCAACCTTCAGCGTTCCTTCTTCAACTATCAACGTAGCTGATATTCCCTTAGCTTTATCTATTTTGGATTCTATCACCCACCCAAATGCTCGACAATCCTCTATTGCTTCAAGCTTCATTAAATCAGCAATTAACAAAATCGCTTCTTCCAGTTTGTCTAGGTTGATTTTCTTTTTTGCTGACACTGGCACAACCACAACATCACCACCAAGTTCTTCAGGAATGAGGTCATATTGAGGTAAACTACTAATTACCCTTTCTACATCACCAGATTGCGATTTATCAATTTTATTAATAGCAACTATAATAGAAACATTTGCTGCCTTTGCATGATTTATTGCTTCAATCGTTTGTTTCATCACTCCGTCATCAGCTGCAATCACTATTACAACTATATTAGTGATGTTGGCACCACATGCACGCATTGCAGTAAATGCCTCATGCCCTGGAGTGTCAATGAAAGTAATTCTTTGTTTATCTTTTGTAACTACCTGGTAAGCACCTATATGTTGAGTTATTCCACCTGACTCTCTCTCTGCAACATTAGATTCACGAAACGCATCGAGCAATGAGGTTTTACCATGATCAACATGTCCAATAAAAGTGACAACTGGCGGCTTAGGTTTTTTAGGCAAGCTTTCCCTGTTCTCTATGAAAAGTAAATCCTTTTCCTTGTTAGCATCGCTCACTCGTTTAGCTGTATGATTAAATTTTTCCACTATTTCACATGCTATACCCGGATCTACTAAATCATCCACTCTGTAACTCTCACCAACTTTTTCTTCCAACATTCTTAACACATCTTTCCTGTCTTCTGCCATACGAACGGATAATTCTCTGATTGTAATTTCATCTGGTACAATAACTTCTCTTGATATGTTTTTACCTTTGGTGAATTTTGATTTTCTATTTCTTATACCAAATCTTTGCTTAAACGCAGGAGATTGTTCAATTTTGTCATCTATTGATTGCGCAATTATCAGCTTGGAGTGCTTAGAATATATATCTTTGTTAGCCTTTAAAGGTTTTCTATCATCATCTTCATCGTCAATTCCATCCTCCATTGGCTTAGCTGAGCTAACACCACTTGAAGTTTCTTCTTCGATTTCTTTAAACGAGGCATCTGAAGCACCATCTTTATCATCAACCTTTTCATCATTGTTTTCTTTTGCTACTACTTTTTCTTCTTTTAGATTCTTTCCTTTTAACAAAGCAGCATTCTGTACAGCATTAATACGGAAGATTTGTTCTTTTTCTGTCAGGTAACCTAATTTACTTCCATCTTGCTCTTCTGGCTCATGAGGTTTTCTTCTTCTTTTTTTTACTATTGTGGCTCCCGTACTTGGACTCGCCGAAGAATTCAAATCAAGATCCAACTTAAGTTTGTTAAAACCTTGAAGCGTTAGTTTCTTACTACTGATATCTTCGTTATTCATATTTGCTATATTACACCAAGCTTCTTACGAGCTTCCATGATTATTGAGTCTATTGTGTCTTTTAAATCCTCTTTACCGCTCGCTGAAGAGGAGAGTATACCATAAAACTCATAGCTTGACAAATCTGCCACATCCCCTAGAGTTTTAATACCATGTTTACTAAGAGCAATTTTATCGTCTATTAATAAGGGTAAATTGATTACATCATCTTCCATACCTAAACTTCTTAACTCTTCTATTTTTTTGTCATTTTCTGCTTTTAGATATTTATTTGCTCTGTTATACAGTTCACTTGCAATATCTTCGTTAAAGCCCTCTATCAAAGCGAGCTCTTTAATTGAAGCATGTGATATATCCTCTACGCTTGAAAAACCCTCTGTGACTAACAGCTGCCCCATAATTTCCTCTAAATTTAAAGCTTCAGCAAATAAAGATGAACACTGACTGAGTTCTCTACTCCGCCTTTCTGATTCTTGCTGAGTGCTTAGTATCTCAATTTTCCATCCAACAAGTTCTGAAGCTAATCTTACATTTTGACCTTTTTTCCCTATAGCTAAACTTAATTGATCTTCAGCAACTATTAACTCTACACAGTTTTCATTTTCATCAATAATGACTTTCGATACTTCTGCAGGAGTAATTGCTTTGATAACAAATTGGCCTAGGTCTGAAGAGTAATGTATGACATCAATTTTTTCTCCATTTAATTCATGTATGATGGTTTTTATCCTATCTCCCTTAACTCCAACACAAGCACCTACTGGGTCAATATTTTTATCAGGAGAGAAAACAGCAACTTTAGATCTTGAACCAGCATCTCTAGCTATACCTTTAATTGTTACCAGCCCATCAGCAATTTCCGGTATCTCTTGATTTAATAGTGCCTCCAAAAAGCCTTCATGGGACCTAGAAAGAATAATTTGACGTCCATCATCAGAACGCTTAACAGTTTGTATGTAAGCTTTAATCTTATCGCCTTCGCGAAATGATTCACCACCGATTAGATTTCGCAATGGAAGGTATGCCTTAGCCCCATTTATATCTATGATCAGCTCTGAATACTCCACTTGTTTAACAATACCATATCTTATTTCTCCTACCTTATCCTTAAATTCCTCATATTGCTTTTTCGATTCTTCATATTTTATCACCTGAGCAATTCTTTGCTGGGCAATTCTTGCTGAAGCAAGATCAGTGCTGAGAGAAAGCAATTCATTAACAGTATCTCCAATTTTTGCATCTTCTCTTATTAACTTAGCTTGTGTAAGAGTAATTGATTCATATCCAGTATTCTCTTCTTCATTTTGTTCATCACTAATAACCCTTAATTCTCTATATGCAGTAACTTTGCCTGTGTTTCTATCTATGTTGACTGTAATCTTACTTTTACTACCATATTTTTGATGAGCCACTGCTTCTATGGCACTTTCTAATGCCTTCATTACCACTTCAAAATCTAGACCTTTTTGAAGTGAAAGCTCTCCTGCTGTTTTTATTATGTCAATGCTTCCAACTAAGTTATTTTTGTCACTTTTCTGTTTAACACTGCTTTTTCGGTTAGCAATCATATAAATAAACCCTACACAATTAGTTATAATTATAGCTTCAACGGGCAAAGAACACTATTTTTAATAGTAAATAGTTACTAATTTAAGTCAAGTTTTTTCATGTCTTTGTATCACAAGCAACGCATGAGTGAAAAATAAGGTTAGAAACGTCACAGTCAACATTTCACATGCTATGGTGATTGAAATGTTAACCCACCACTGGCTTGATGGAGTGTCATATGTGATTTGTAACGTGAAAAAATTGATGTTTAACTTAGTAGTCATCGGTATTAAGCCAAGGACTGTAGTTGCAACAGAAGCAATATTGGCTTAATACGAGAAATCGAAGCATTTATTATGCATCGCTTGACGTCATCTTTGTATACCTCAATTTGGTGATGAAAAGTGTCAATCAATAATATATTATATTATAATTCATTATAATTCCTGCTAAAGCGATTATTCCTACCCAGCCATAACAACTACAAAAACTTTATGGACAAGAAAGAAAACAAAAAATACACATGTGGTAGATAAAAATACTGCTGTTATTACAATGAATGTGTAGTATACACTATTGAATTGTGTCACTAATACCAAGATCATTAATGTAATTGCCAATATAAAAGTCTTCAGCAAAAAGACTTCTGACTTTTGTTGATCTTCTTTATCGCCTTTAAAACCAATTTGTACTCTCTTGTCTCAATCCTAAACAACCGAATCTTGAATGAACTTAACTCTTTCGTCAACCAGGTATCCAGGGTCAACATCAGCAGAGATTGTTACTGTGCGTGATCCGTTAATCCTACTTAGTTTGTTTATCTTTATTTTTAGGAGTGTATTTTACTACATTGCTCATAGGATACGGACCATTAACTGTAAAGGTTCTCTATAGTTTTTATGTTACAATCTTGTTCGGGAAAACGGAGTATAATATCTATTTCTTGGTCCAGATTACTTGATCTATATTTTCCGATTAATACTCCACTTATGACCATTTTTATAAAATCGCCAATCGTTGCAACACCTACTCCAAAACTTGCAGCCTTACTTTTACCAATATTCATACTCCACTCTATTTCGGGTGTTGATCTGCTATCTTGAATATTGATAAACCCTGAGGAAGGTTGATCATAATTTCTAGAATTTGCTCTGCTGCTGAATTCAAGCTAGATTCATCCCAGCTGAGATTAATTTGTATTGGATTTTGGCTGATGGTCCTGAATTTTCTTCTTGAATATCGGTTATTACTTCCTTCATATCCTGTACGCTACTTCTTATATCATTTAATATATGCCTAGCTTTGCGCCTAAACCGCCAGTCCACAAGTTCTAGTCGGATTTCGACAATAACGTCATCTAAGAATATCCATGATTTAGCATAAGAAGCATGAATTTCTCTTTTGATCCCCGAGATGAGCTCTTCCACTTCTTTTAGTACTAGATCTCGTTCCTTGGCTGATAAACTTTCCTTTACCTACACTAATTAGAATATTATCTGAATCCACTTTCGGGGAAAACTTTATTCCAGGGCCAAAGGTGAAATATAATATACTAAATGAGAACAAACTAATATAGCAGCATACACGAATTTTTTAGGATAATCTAAAACTTTTTTCAGTATACGTACGTAAGCTCTTGTCATAAGACCAGTATTCTTTATCTCACCACTTTCTATTGCACTCATTTTTTCAATTTCTTCTTTCTAAATTACTGAAGGCTTACCAAATATTGCACTGAGTATTGGCATGAAAACCAAAGCCACGATGGGCGAGTCGGTCAAAGTTTAAATTGTCGTGATTGGTATATACTGCATAAACTTACCAATCATATCAGGCTAAGATAACAGAGAGAAAAACATTGCAAATTTAGTCAAAGTCGGTGATAGAACTGGAGGAAACATATCACAAACTGAAGTGTGAAAGGCTTTTACCTTGTCACTCCACAAATCATCTTTTTCTATCAGCACATTCACTAACTACGATTGCATCATCAATCAACATGTTAACTGTCATAATAAAACTAAAAAGCACAATAACATTTAAGGTTATGCCCATGAAGTAAAGAGCTACTATTCCAACAAGAAAGGATTCAGGTATTGAAAGTGTCACAAGGATAGCCGTCCTTGTACCAATAGAAAGTATTATTATGATTAATATCAACACAGCAAATGTCATTCCGTTCTCTAGATCATCAAGCACATTACGGATATTTTTTGACTGGTCGTTTAAATACACCACTTTTAGATTTTCAGGCAATTGATCTTTTGCCCTATCTATTAGGTATTTCACTTGATTTATTGTATCTATTATATTCTTTCCATTACGTTTTGAAATTTCTGATACAACACTAGACAGCATTTTGATGCGAGCAAACCCTTCATAATCTTCAAATCTAAGATATACCTTTGCAATATCCTTTATTCTTAAGGCTACATCGCCTTGAGACTTAACAGGAATGTTCATAATATCCTCTCATATCTTTATAATAATCCTGACACTCTAATTGAATATTTGCCTGTGTAGTTGTCAAACGACCCGGCTCTTAACTAATCTGTTATTGCTCGATATAACATGAAATATTTCATCTGATTGAATGTTGTATTTTGTTAGTATTGTGTGCTCAATTATCACTTCTATCGTTCCCTTACGTCCGCCTGCCACTTCAACCTTGAGGACATTGGCAAAGATTCTATTCCTTTTTTAACTTACACGCTATATCGGTCAAAGTCCTTTCTGGTAGATGACCAACCAATCCAACTTAATATAGGAAATAAGCTTAAGTTCATCTCGCTGATTACCGGAGACTCTGCTTCAGCAGGCAGCTTCGATTTTACATTTGAAAACTTTGAACGGACGTTACCGAGCACTTCCTTGTTACTATACTCTGTACCGAATTTAAGTATTACATGAGCACCATCATTATAACTCCTTACTATTTTAACAGAAATTCCAGGAAGTCTAACAAATACACTCATTACAAAAATTTGTATATCTGGGTTGCTTTCTCCTGGCATTTTTATATAGGCATATAAACCAAAAACAAAAATCACTATAAGCAACAATATTATTGTCCTAACAGATTAAACGACAAAAAACTCAATGTACTTGGTGTACTATTGTTTAATTTTT
>NZ_JADAKK010000014.1:8204-21126 GCF_020278625.1 Wolbachia endosymbiont of Mansonella ozzardi | reverse complement strand
AAATGCCAATTTAAAAGATAGATAGTGAATAACTAGCTAACGGAGTTTCTTTTGCTTCTTTCTGCTTAGTTTAGGTTATGTAAGAAATCTAATGCTCGTACAGTCACAATAGGTCTGGAAATTTTTATAGAACTAAAACTAAAGAAAACTTGCATGTAAGCTTATCAAAGTGTAAAATTAAAATTGTTTTAAAATGAATAGGTAAATTATGAATCTTATTACAAAATCCGCTATTGATTTTACTGCTCCGGCTGTGCTCTCCGACGGAAAAATAGTTGACAGCTTCTGTCTAAGCAAATACGTAAAAGATAAGTATGTGGTCCTTTTTTTCTATCCACTTGACTTTACCTTTGTATGCCCAACTGAGCTAATATCATTTAGTAACAAAATAGAAGATTTTTCAAAACGCGATGTTGAAGTCATAGGAGTAAGTGTAGATTCAAAGTTCTCACATCATAGGTGGCGAGAGACCCCAGTTAATGATGGTGGTATTGGAGAGATTAGCTACACTTTAGTGTCTGATATCAAAAAGTCTATATCAAGAGACTATGGAGTATTATATGATGACTCAATTGCTCTAAGAGCAACTTTCATTATTGATGATCAGTTTGTTGTACGTCATCAATCAATAAATGATTTACCTTTAGGACGTAATATTGATGAGTTCATTAGAATCGTTGATGCAATTAAACATAACAAAGAGCATGGCGAAGTATGTCCAGCAGGATGGAAGAAAGGCAAACCAGCAATGCAAGCAAGTGATGAAGGAGTAGCCGACTATCTAAACTCATACAGTGAACAATTATAGATGGGGCAACTTAGTACAAAAGTTCTTATTATTGGGTCTGGAGCAGCGGGTTATGCTGCTGCTATATATGCAGCACGTGCAAACTTAGAGCCAATTGTAGTAACCGGAATGCAACCTGGTGGTCAGCTTATGATCACTACGGATGTTGAAAATTATCCCGGATTTATTTCAATACAAGGTCCAGAATTAATGGAGCAAAAGAGGTTGCACGCAGAGAAGGTTGGAGCAAGAGTAATAGACGATGAAATAAAGAGCGTTGAGCAGCTCGGGGATTCTAATGAATATAGATTTAGGTCTTTTGGTGATATTAATGACTACTACTCAGATGCAATGATCATTGCATCTGGTGCGCAAGCGAGATGGCTTGGCCTGGAGAGTGAAAAGAAATTTCAAGGCTACGGGGTCTCAGCGTGTGCAACTTGCGATGGTGCATTTTTTAGAAATAAAGTTGTAGCTGTTGTTGGTGGTGGAAATACCACCGTTGAAGAAGCAATATTCTTAGCCCGCTTTGCTAAAGAAGTTGTATTAATACACAGACGTGATAAATTAAGAGCAGAAAAAGTAATGCAAGACAGGCTCTTTAGAAATGATAAAATAAAAGTAGTATGGAACCATACCGTGGAGCAAATTCTTGGAAAAGAAAATCCAAAGAAAGTTACTGGCATTGCAATAAAATCAACGGAAACTAAAAAAGTTCAAGAACTAGAAGTGGATGGAGTATTCATTGCAATTGGACATGCACCAAATACGGGTGTTTTTAAGAGCTTTGTTGAAATTGATGAGCAGGGTTATATAATTACGAATCCTGGAACGACTTTAACTAGTAGGGCAGGGGTGTTTGCTGCAGGTGATGCTCAGGATAAAATATATCGCCAAGCGGTAGTTGCTGCGGGAACTGGATGCATGGCTGCGCTCGACGCAGAGAAGTTTTTAGAGTGCACAAGTGAGTAAAGAGTTAAAAAAATAGGGAATACATAAATAACCCTTTTCAAGAGGAAAGAAAGGTTCATTGTTATTTTCTTTTTTTGTTGTATAGTTATGTTAGTGGGTTATTAGGTAGGTTTAATATGTCTTTGTAAAGGAGTGGAGTAGGTACTGCTGAGTCAGAAAGGACCCAAAAGTCACTTGACACACCAACAAAAAAGTTATTTGATGCCATTGATAATGGAAACCTAGAAGATTTTAAGCAAGCTCTGGGAGAAGATGTAAATGTTAATGCGTTTTGCGCAGGGTATATACTATTAATGACTATAGTTACTAATTTGCCTGCATGTCCTAGAATGAAGACGGGAAAGAAATATCATAGCATGGTCAAGCTACTTCTACTGGACCAGAACATAAATGTTAATACTCGTGAATAAATCAATGACAACACAGTTTTACATTTAGCAATGTGCTTTCAAACAAAAGAAAACGTTACAACTTTTGTTTAGTTACCCAAACATAATCACTAATATAACCAATAAGAAACACCAAAGTCCTAGTGAGTGTGCTAGGCAAAATTTTGCTAAACATTTGATAATAGAAATACAAAAAGCACAAAAAGGGGAACAATTATTAAATGCCCTAATAGCGAAACACCTACCAAGCGAAAATACTATTGAATCAAGAGCTCAACCCTAACTGCTGGAGAAGAAACCAAAATGGAGAAAGAGAAACACCACTTAGCCTAATCATCGAATCATGTTTACAAACGATAACAAAAGATAAAAACGAAGTACCGACTAAACTTTTAAAACATAAGGAGCTGGATTTTAGTCGAATAAAGCCAATACAAAATAAAGAGCTGAAGCTATTGGTTGAGCTAGCCATTAAGGAGCGATTAACTGATACTGTTAATGAAAGGATTTAGGTGATGCAAAAAATTAGTAGAAGATAATCGCTTCATTAGGTATGCAATTGTTGCTGCTGCGTTGAGAGGTGTTGGTGATCCAATTGAATCTATTACGAATTATTTAAATAAAAAATTTCCTGTAAGTATGGAACGCCCTTTAGCAGGGATGAATGATATACCAGGAGATGAGTGTTTTAAACAAAAAAAGCAGAGAGAGGTTGATCAACAAGCAAGAACTGGTACCCCTATTAATCAAGAAATGACTGATAATGGAGATCAACCTTTACTAAAGAATGAACGGTTCCGTACTAAAGGTCTGGATAATAGAAATCAAAAATCCTCGAAGGCAAGCGCTCCAGGTAGAAATTACACCTCTACTTTCTTCATGTTATCTGGAGCATTTGTTGTTGGTGCGTGTTTAACGATAGTGAATTATCCAGAGATAAGTGCTTGTCCTGCTGCAGTTACACTGGGTCCTTTTTAGTATGGTATTTTTTATACAAAGGAGATGAAAAAGACATAGGACCTTGTAGTGCTACCGATAATCCTCAAGTTACAAGGATTTTTATTCCTTTTCCAAATTCTGCTGAAAATCTTTATACATACTAAAAATATCTTGATAATTTAGATGAGTGTAAACTTGAGTAGTTTCCAGGCTTGAATGGCCAAGTAGTTGTTGTATTGACCTTATGTCAACATTTTCTTGAAGCAAATGAGTGGCGAAACTGTGACGTAATGCGTGTGGAGATAAAATTTCTGGCAAGTTCAACATTCTTCTTATTTTCTGCAAACGATTAGCAACATAAGTTCTTCCCAAATTTTTCCCTCTTACCCCCACAAAGAGATATTGTGATTCACCGCCAATGCCAAGGTAAGGACAAGCTTTTATATATTCTTGTAAGCACTTTTTTACTACCGGAAGAATAAATACCTGCCTTTGTTTGTTTTCCTTACCTGTAATTATTAGGTTTTCGCCACTTACATCACCAATTCTAAGACTCAGCGCTTCACTAATTCTTAAGCCTGTGCCATATAACAGAACAATAATTGCAACTTCTCTTTTTATTACCCAGGGTTCACCCCAGTCAGATAATTTCACTTTTTTCAGTAGAGTTTTTACATCAGGTATTGATAATGCTTTAGGCAAAATTTTTCTCTGAATTGGGTTTGACAAGGAAAATACAGCCTCATTGTTTATTTCATAATTGTTTTTTATGTACTTGAAAAAGTTTCTGACTGCTGACAGTGCGCGAGTGTTAGACCTTGCATTTATACCTCTTGTATAACGGAAACTAAGCCAGCTTCTTAGCTCAGGTATGCTTAATTTTTCTAAGGAACCAATATTTACTTCTCCACCAATGTGAGCGCTGAGGAAATTTATGAGATCTCGCAAGTCTCTCATATATGATTCTAAAGTGTTAGGTGAGTAAGATCTATTGTATCTCAGCCATTCATACCAATTTCCAATAATTGAACCAAGGTTACTTTTTAAAGAAGGCATCGATACACGCATCTCGGAAAGCTTCGTTTATATCAGGGTGAGAGTGACAAATTCTATATATATCCTCTGCTGCAGCACCATATGCCATTGCAACTGCTGCTTCATTAATTAGCGTATCAGCATATGCTCCTATGATATGTACACCTAGTATTGTATCTGTGGTGCTGCAAGTTAGCACTTTCACGAATCCCTCGGCATCACCAGTGATTTTTGCTCTGCCATTTGCAGCAAATTGGCATTTACCAACTTTATATTTACAACCGGCACTTTTCAGTTCCTCTTCGGTTTTACCGATTGAAGAAACCGCAGGGTGAATATAAATGACGGATGGTATGATCCCATAGTCAACGTGAGGTGACTGCCCTGCTATTGTCCCTGCAACTGCCACCCCTTCTTCTTCTGCTTTATGAGCAAGCATTGCTCCACCAATTACATCACCAATGGCAAATATTCCCCTCATATTAGTTTCATACCTGTTGTCAACTTGAATGAACCCACGATTATCTTTCTCTATCTTCTCATCGATACCAAGACCCTCGGTGCATGGTTTTCGACCCACTGCAATGAGCACCTTATCTGCCTCTATAGTGTTTCTTCGGTTATCTTGGGTAGAGCAAACTTTTACACTGAGAGAATTACTATTTTGTTTTATCTCCTCAACTTTAGTGCTGAGTAAGAATTTTATTCCTTGTTTTTGCAAACTAGAAAGAAGAGACTTACTTAATTCTCCATCCATTGCTGCAGCAATTTTATCAAGAAACTCTACTACAGTGACCTCAGACCCTAGCCTTTTCCATACAGAAGACATTTCAAGCCCTATTGCCCCAGCTCCGATCACGACAAGTTTTTTTGGTATTTCAATTAGAGACAACCCACCGGTAGATGAAATGATATTTTCCTCGTCAATATTAATTCCTGGTAGAGAAATAACATTAGAACCGGTTGCAATTACTATATTTTTTGTCTTCAACGTCTTGCCTTCAACTAAAACTTCAAGATTGCCTTGATCAAAAGCGGTAATTTTCCCAAGTCCGTTGATTTTAGTGATCTTGTGAAAGCTGAACAGATATTCTATACCTTTCCCAAGTTCCTGAACTCTAGCATCCTTGTATTCCAACATTTCTTTTAAATCAAAACTAGCATCCTTAACTTTTATGCCAAGTTTTGACAGATCATTTTTCGTGTGAAAATACTGATAGGAGGAGTGAAGTAAAGCTTTAGAGGGTATACATCCAACTCGCAAACACGTACCACCAAAAATGCTGTTTTTATCTATACAGGCAACTTTTAATCCAAGCCTTGCAGCAGCAATGGCACACTTATAGCCGCCTGGACCGCCACCTACAACAATCAGATCGTAATCAGTCATAAAAAACAAACCTATTTTCTAAAGAATAAACACCGTTTCCCTCAGTTGTCACATATATCTTATTCATGGGTAAACACTGGAGTGTAAAACACATTGCCAGGTATTTCAATTGCCTTTCCTGTGTTTTCAGATTCAGGAAAAGCAAATACCAACCCTTTATTACTGTTACCCATAAAGCATGAGCATACATAGTTGGAGCAAATAATTGCGTATTTTCTATTAAATCGGACGTCCAGACTGTTTCTCCGTTTCGTATATCGACACCGATTATTTTATTATCTTTAGTAACTACAAAAATCCTGCCACAGGTTCTTTGTTCCTTTGCAGGAACGAGAGGACTATAATATGATACAATGTCTGATACACTTTTTACTTGTAATGGCTTTGACCACAAAATGTTTTCTGATTTTATGTCAATACCATAAATATAAGAATTGTTTGTAGCTACTAAAGTATCGTCAAGCACTATTGGTATAGTGGTCACGTCTGTGAGCTGTGTGTTCAAAAAGTTTGTAGCCAATTTTTGGTTCCACAATTTTTTACCATCTTCGTTAAAAGCTATCAACTCACCATTTGAAAACGGTGCTATTATTTTATCATTGGAAATTACAGGTGATATGGAATATAAACCACGAACCACATTGATACCATCTTGATAAGTCCAAATGGAGCTGCCATCTTTTATATCAAACGCATACAGGCAGTTATCGATGGTTAATACTATCAGTTTATTATTTGTTACCATTGCTTTTCCTCTTACCGGAGCTCTCAGTCCTTTTTCCCACTGAGCCTCGCCAATTTTTGCATCTATTGTATTCAGAACGTTATTTACTATAAAGAAAACAATTCCTCTATGGCGCAATAGGCTCATGTTACCAATTTTCTTTCCACGTAGAAGATGCAATTTCCAACTCAGAGCCCTTGAGCTATTAGCATCAAAGAAATACAAAGTGCCGTGCTTATCTGTCAAAATGATACTATTTCCTGTAAGCACTGGAGCTACATAACCTTGCGATAACTTTTTATCGACCAAGGTTATTCGTTCGCTTGCCATTATGTAACTCCTACGCAATAACATTATCATAACAATTACTACTTTTATTACTTATTGAAAACAAGACTTATCAATATACATACTAGAGTTGTTAACCACAATGAAAATGTTCTAAGTTGAACCAAAAGTTAAATATCAACGTCATGCACATTTAGTGCATTGGTATTGATAAAATCACGGCGTGATTCGACTATATCGCCCATTAACACTGAGAATATAGAATCAGCTTCCTCACAATCTTTTATTTCAACTTTGAGCAAAGTTCTAGTTTCAGGATTGAGTGTGGTCTCCCAAAGTTGATCGGCATTCATTTCACCAAGACCCTTAAATCTCTGCAGAGTTAACCCTTTTTTACCATAGTCCATCACTATTTTCGCAAGTGTGCTTGGAGATTTGATTTTTATTTCAGTTTCTTGTGACTTTAAAAATGAATCACCATTAAATAAGTCAATTATGTCATCAAGAGAACTCAATATATTTTGTATTTCTTTGCTTTCAAGCATGATAAGCGGAAATATATATTTATTTGCTAGTCCTTGAAATAACTTAGAGATATGCACTTCTCTTTCTTCATCTTTTATTTCTACTTCCCAATTGTATTCGTTGTACATTAACTCTAAATATTTCAATATCTCATCAGCAGACGATAGGGTACTCTTTTTGCTTAGAATTAGTAGTGACTCCAATAGATTTTGTGGTATTTCCCTGTCATAATTTTTGCTAATGTTTGAAATACTAAGACATTTGTCCAAAGCAAAGCGTAAATCTTTATCTGTACCGCTTAATGTTAATCTTTTAACCGCCAAGTTTACTATATACTCTTCAAAAGTTTCATCATCTTTAATATAGGTATCTTTAGCATTTTTTGTAACTTTGTAAAGAGGTGGCTGTGCTATATATAAATACCCTCTTTCAATTACCTCACGCATATAACGAAAAAAGAAAGTTAGAATTAAAGTTCTTATATGTGAACCATCAACGTCTGCATCTGTCATAATGATAATTTTATGATACCTAGTTTTATCAATGTCAAAATGCTCACTTCCTATTCCAGCTCCAATTGCAGTAATTAAAGAACCAATTTCTGCGGATGAAAAAATACGGTCTAAACTTACACGTTCTACGTTTAGAATTTTCCCCCTTAAAGCAAGTACCGCTTGTGTTTTACGATTACGCCCCTGCTTCGCAGTACCACCTGCAGAATTACCCTCTACTATAAATAATTCTGATAACTCAGGAACTTTTTCCTGACAATCAGCAAGCTTTCCAGGTAGAGTGGAAATATCAATGGTGTTTTTGTTTTTAACTAACTCTCGCGCTTTTCTTGCAGCTTCTCTTCCTTTAGCTGATCTGATGACTTTTTCTACTATGTTTGCTGCTAATTTTGGATCAGTTTCAAGTATTGTACTCAATTTATCAGAAACTATGTTTTCTACAACTGTGCGCGCTTCAGAACTGACCAACTTATCTTTTGTTTGTGAAGAAAACTTAGGATCAGGCATCTTAAGAGATAAAACACAGGTTAACCCTTCTCTGACATCTTCCCCAGCCAAATTCACTTTTGCCCTTTTCAAAAACCCTTCTCTAGTTGCATAATTGTTAATACATCTAGTTAAGGCAGACCTAAATCCTGCTAAGTGTGTACCACCATCTCGTTGTCTTATATTATTTGTAAAGCACAGCATATTTTCGTAGTAAGAGTCATTCCACTCCATTGATACTTCTACGCTAATGCCGAGATCCTTTGTATCGCCTCTCATGCTAGCAATTTTGGTAACACGCGTTTTATTTTTATCTAAATATCGCACAAAATTTGCTGTGCCAAAATTATCTTGAGATTGTTCACTATCATTAAAATGAGACTCTACATGTGGTTTGTTACGAAGGTCACGTAAAGTGATCTCTATATTTGAGTTTAAAAATGCCAATTCTCTAATACGACTCTCAAGGGTAGAGTAACTAAAATCAATACTACTAAAAGTCTCCATTGATGGCATGAATGTTACTCTAGTCCCCCTTTTGCTTGTATTTTCGTTTACTACCCTTAAAGGCTCAATAGACTCACCATCTTCAAAACGCATAAAGTGTTCTTTCTTGTTGCGCCAAATAGTTAACTCCAGCCAGCTTGATAATGCATTTACAACTGAGATTCCAACACCATGTAATCCACCGGAAACTTTATAGGTATTGCTATCAAATTTTCCACCTGCATGCAGGTGGGTCATTATTACCTCCGCTGCTGATATTCCTTCTTCTTCGTGGATATCAGTTGGAATGCCACGACCATTGTCGGTTACGGATACTGAACCATCTTCATTTATGCTAACTTCAATTTTATCACAATGCCCAGCTAAAGACTCATCTATCGCATTGTCGACAACTTCATATATCATATGGTGCAAACCAGACCCATCATCAGTATCACCAATGTACATACCTGGACGCTTCCTTACAGCATCAAGACCTCTTAAGATTTTTATTGCATCAGCGTTGTAATTACTTTCCATGGAATTGCTTTATTTATGAATACTAATTAATATTACATTTGTACATGTCGATTAGCAACATTTTTAAATAAGTCTACAGAATTAAGAGGCTTTTGCTATTGTTGTTTTGGACTATCAGTTACTGAGTTTACTTGAAGTTGTGGTAATTTGTTTTTTACCTGCTTTACATTCTCGAATCCTTCTTGTATAAATCCATCTAAATTCAGTTCTTCATCCTGAACTTCTTGACTAACTGCTTTTCTTACTTCTTCTATAAAATTACTTACTAATTGATTATCTTGCTGTCCACAGCAACTAATTTTACTAGCTTTCTTTTCATCCAGCTTGATAACCACTGATGGATGCAAAGCAGCTAAATATTCAAATAGTTTATTGTATGTTCCACCAGCACAACTTTGACCTTGTTTGCCATAAGTTGTTGCTGCATCTGTAAGACCTCTTACAAACATATCCTTTCTATTTTTTATATCTCCATCGCTTAAAGGAACTGTTGGGTCTTCTGTTCTTGTGTTTTTATCGTTGCAACTTTCTAACACAAAATAGCTGCTTGCTTTAGTGTTAACTGACTATAATTATCTTTGAAACTATTTCCTGTTCTATTGATAAACTTCAAACACTCAAGTGCTTTAGATTTTTCATCTGCCTTAAATTCATTTGACTGTTCGATATACTCTTCAATATCAGTTATATTTTCCCTATTTAGCTGTGCATGGAACTCTTCCCTGCTTAGGTCCTCTTTATATTCCTCTATAAGTTTATCAATACTCAAATTTATACTAGAAACTGCGCTTGGATCGTGAGTGGTTTTCGCAACAAAAGGAAGGACATCAACTAAACCATGTATGAGAAGTAGTCTTTCTTCTTCCTAAGCTTCTTGCATTCAGTTAAAAAGCTGCTGCACTTCTCCAATAAGTGTCTGGTCTAGTAGCCACAGGAATAACATAGGCAATGCTAAAAGTATACAGGAGGCAATAATGCATACAGCCAAAACAGCTTTTGGTATTACCGTGATGATATTTTTTGGCCAAGCCGATAATCTCATTTCATTTTCTCCTGGTTTCAAAAAACAATCTACTAATCATGAATACAGAAGGAACTGTATAAGAAAGAGCAAATGGGACAATCATACTTACCAATAAAATTATGGTAATAGATCGCCTAATTTTACCAGTATTGTGGTAAGCATTTTGTGCTCTTTCTACCATAGCACGTGCTCTATACTTGCTGTTGGTTATTTATTCTCACCTAACATATTACATACCTATTCTGATATTAGCAGAATATGCTATAAAAGTAATGTAAATAAGAAATTTATAGGCTATAGCTTAATCATAAAGACAGAAGCAAGGTGGAGCATTTGAGGAGGGAAGCAAGTTTTGACGCTAAATCAGAAAATAGGTTATGTAATACCAATTACACTACACAAGGAATGAGCAGACAACAGTAGAGAAAAGCTACCCAATAGAATAGAAACGAAAAAAACTACTTGACAAGCTCTATTAACCCCCTTATCACGACACTGAAGTTATTTGTTTAACTTCCCAATCTGTGTAGGTTAAAGTGATAAGAAAGCTTGTACTTGGCGTACTATTGTTTAATTTTTCGCACTATGTGTATTGTATATCTTTATAAAATTTCGGGTTTTTACCTATAAAAGCTAAAACGCGCTTATAAGTCGTTTCAGACATCACCCAACGCCGGATTTAAAAATAGAGAGAGGAATAACTAGCTACTTCGGGGTTTTATTGTCTTTTTTTTCTACTTGGTAAATTTCTTAAGTATTTTTTTTACTAAAGTAGCATCTTAGGTCCCAGTGTCAGCTATTTGGATGGCAAGAGAAGGGGGATATTTAGATGATACCATTGTTGACTGGCAAAACGGTATCTTTAATCTATCCTGTTACCATTGAGATTTTGTATAAGAGATCTATTTTTTTATAGCAAATATATTGCTTTTCAGAAAAATATTAATAGCATTGAATAAGACTCTAATATTAGTTTAGACTACCTCAGTTCTTCTGTCAGGTTAAGTTTTGTCTAGCACAATAAATACGATGTTTAATTTTCCAAACACACGGTTAAGGCGTAGACGCTCAAGTAAATGGGTTCGCAATTTAACAAGTGAAAGTATTTTATCAGTAAACGACTTGATTTTTCCCCTGTTTGTTCATGGTAGAGAAGAAACAACCGAACCAATTCCTGGCTTACCTAACATAAAATGTTACTCGATAGATGAATTGGTTTCCATGGCTCAGGAAGTTGAGGATTTAGGAATTAATGCTATTGCAATTTTCCCTGTAGTTGACAGCAAATTAAAATCTGAAAATGCTGAGGAAGCATACAGTCTGGACAATTTAATCTGCAAAGCAATTCGTGCTGTAAAATTAAAAGTGCCGGGCATTGGCATTATCGCAGACGTTGCACTTGATCCATACACCACTCATGGTCATGATGGCATTTTAAAAAAAAATCGGATAGACGTAGAAAACGATGAAACTGTGCCAGTGTTGTTAAAGCAAGCACTTGCTTTAGCAAAAGCTGGATGTGATATAGTTGCTCCTTCTGATATGATGGATGGTAGAATAGGTAAAATAAGAAAAGCATTGGATGATAATGGCTTTCAAGATGTATCAATACTATCTTATGCAGTGAAATATTGCTCCAGCTTCCATGCACCATTTAGACAAGTTATCGGTTCATGCGTACCATCTAGTTCTATTGATAAAAGTGGCTATCAAATGGATTACAGAAATGCAAGAGAGGCAATTTGTGAAGTCGAAATGGATATAAATGAAGGTGCAGATTTTATTATGATAAAACCAGGTATGCCATACTTGGATGTAATAAAAACAGCAAGCGATAAGTTCAATTTTCCAATTTTTGCTTACCAAGTAAGTGGTGAGTACGCAATGATAAAAGCTGCAACAAACAATGGCTGGCTGGATTACGACAAAGTAATTTATGAGTCTTTAATTGGCTTTAAACGCGCAGGTGCGAGTGCAATATTCACCTACGCTGCACTTGATGTTGCAAAAAATTTGAGGCAAGAAGCGTAACACGCACTGTAGAAAGTTTACTTTTTGTCATTCAAGTGTTCAAGAACAGCTTTTGCTAATTCTTTACTAATTCTAGCTACACTCTGAACTTCGTCCAGGGAAGCTTTGCTTATGTTTTCCACTGAACCAAAATGAAACATTAACGCATTTTTTCTTTTGCTACCAATGCCAGTTATTTTACTTAACGTTGAAACGAAAGGCTGTTTATCGCGCTTTTTTCTATGTGAAGCGACTGCAAAACGATGAGCCTCATTACGCAGCGATTGTAAATAAAGCATGACTTTGTTGTCATTTGCTAGAGTAAATCCTTCTCTGCCCGGCATATAAAATCTTTCATTCCCTGCGTTGCGATAGGAGCCCTTTGCCATGCAAGCAAAAGGAATATTTATATTCAATATTTCTAATACATTTTTTACTATGGAGACATGCCCAGGCCCACCATCAATCAATAAAAAATCGGGAATTATGTCTTTTATCTTACCGGAGAAACGTCTGGTCAGCACCTCTCTCATCATTTTATAGTCATCACCTGAAATTTCTTCTTTTATAGTAAATTTTCTGTATTCACTTTTTAAAAAACCTTCCTGCCCTGCAACAATCATCACACCAACTTGTTGATTTCTAGATGTATGGCTATTATCATAAACCTCAATACGCTTTGGAACATTTTGTAACAAGAAAACTTTACTAAGCCCTTCAAGTTTTTCCAGACTTTTTTTATAATCAGTAAGCTTCTGCTCCAAGCTATGCTGAGAATTATCATAAATGAATTTCAACAAACTATGTTCTTTTTT
>NZ_JADAKK010000014.1:0-8194 GCF_020278625.1 Wolbachia endosymbiont of Mansonella ozzardi | reverse complement strand
GCATGCAAAACTTTTATTGGTTTTTGAGTAACGTTACGTATTGCCTGCTTAACGATTTCCTTACCTGTAAAAAAAACAGGAACATAAATTTGTGCTGGAGGTATGTTAGCTGAATTATACAAATTGATTAGAAAGGTGGATAAAATTTCATCGTCTGGATGATCATTGCAGTTCCCGATAAAGTAAGGAGTACTTCCATAGTTGTCTTTATTTCTAAACGATAACACACCAATGCATGCCAGATCATCTTCACGTACAATGCTGAAAAAGTCTGCATCTTTTTCAAAGGAAAAATCCGTCCGCTGCATTTGAATTTGCTCAAGAAATTTTACTCGATCTCTATATACAGCAGCAAGCTCATAATTTTCCTCACTACTGCACTTTCTCATTGTGGAAAGTAATTGCTCTTTCACTTCCTTATTTCTTCTAAGCAATGTATCTCGCGCTTGTTTTACTGATTGGCAGTAATCACCTTTCGTGATTTTATTTACGCACGGTGCTGAGCAGCGCTTAACTTGATACTCAAGACATGGTCTTTTTGTTGAGGAGAAATATCGATCTGAACATACTCTTAAAAGGAAAGCTTTTTGCAATGACAATATAGTCTGCTTAACAGCATCGGAAGATGGAAAGGGACCGTAATAGTGAAACTCACCCTTTTTAAACTTGCTTCTGTATCGTGCTATTCTTGGGTAATCGTGTTTGGAAATTGTTATATAAGGATAAGATTTTCCGTCCTTGAGGACAATATTATAAGGTGGCTTCAATGATTTTATTAACTGCGCTTCAAGAAGCAGTGCATCCACTTCATTTTCAGTTAGAAAGGTCTTAATCTCAACAACTTGAGAGAGTACAACTTTGATTCGTTCAGAAAGGTTTTCATATCGAAGGTAGCTAGATAACCTTGATTTTAAATTTTTTGCTTTTCCAACGTATAAAACCTTATCCTTCTCTCCTATCATCTTATACACGCCACAAGACTGTGGAGACAACTCGATTTGTTTTTTTATCGCCTGAACATTTATGACATGGCCCATTGTTTAACTTGTATTAGGCTAAAATCTGCTACTAGATGAAAGATGGAAACAACGCTTGCAAGCAAAGACAACCTATTTCTTCTCAGCTTATCAGAAGCACAGTTGATCTTTACACTGTCCATAAATTGGTTGATAAATGGAGCAAAACCAGTAAGTTCATCAAGTGCTGTATTGAAGTAACCATTTTTTATTGCTTGTTTAATATTTTTACAAACAGCTATAGCACAATTTGACAGTGCTATTTCTTCACTATCAATCAAAAACTTCTTATTACAAGATGCACCGTAAGTAGTGTTGTCATTTTTTTCTGCTTTGTTAACTATGTTACTGACCCTTTTATAAGTGCTCATAACCTGTTCACCTTCAGGTGTACTAATATAATGGTCTAATACAACAGTTTGCTTTTCTGCTGTCAGCAGATCATTAATATCAGTCTTATATAATATTGAACTTACAACATCTTGCCTTATACCCCTGTTCCTTAAAATAACCTTGAATCTTTTCAGGAAGAATTTAAGCACTAGTTCTGAAAATTTTTCCTTACTCGGCTTATTAGATTGATCAAATGATCTTACATCCTCAGTAAATGTAAGTTTTGGATATAAAAATACCGACTTATCTATCAATAGCTTAACCGGAACATGCAAGTTATTCTCAAGTATTGTTCTAATTATACCAATTGTCATTCTTCGCAAACCAAATTGATCATGTGAACCTGAGATCTTTTCACCTGCTGCAATCAAACCAACCAAACTATCTACTTTATCAGCAATGGCTACAGCAATTGCAGCAGGAGATTTAGGACATTCTTGCTCTGACCCGATCGGTTTATAATGCTCAGTTATAGCTTCCACTATTTCTTCATCCTCTCGAAAGTAAGAAGCATAATAACCACCCATTGTTCCTTGCAACTCTGGAAACTCTTTTACTATCGACGTTGCAAGATCTGCCTTTGCTAAATATGCAGCACGCTCAACTTTAATTAGTGAAGCACGCGGAACATATATGGCTATATATTTCGATAGAGCTATAATGCGCTTTACTTTTTCTCCAACGCTACCAAGAGAAGCATGAAACAATATCGAATCTAATTTCTTGACATAATAATCCAGATTTTTCTTTTTATCCTGAGATATCAAAAACTGGGCATCAGCAAGACGTGCTTCCAATATTCTTTCATGCCCCTTGACAACTTCATCATTGTTAACACTGACAACAGTGACAAAGTGCGAAATTCTTTGCCCATTACTTAAAGTAAGATATTTTTGCTGCGTATTAATTATGCTAAGAACTACTTCCTTCGGTAGTCCAGATGACTTTTCTTGATCTACTTTGCCAAACAGCACAATCGGCCACTCTATAAGCCCCGCTAATTCATTCAGTAAATAATCATTTTCTTCAAGTTGTAAACTCTGTCCTTTTGTGAATTTATTGACCTGATCAAGTATAAATTGTTTTCTTTTATCTGACTGGAGAATGACATTGTTTTTTTCCAGCAATGCAAAGTAGTCTTTAGGTGTTCCAGCAGTGAGCGCCGTACCGCTTGAGAGAAATCTATGACCATACGTTACGTTGCACGCTGTAACTCCTGCAAAAGATATAGGTATTACCTCATCATTCAAAACGCATAGAATGTTTTTAATTGGCCTAACCCATCTTTCTTTTCCTTCACTCCACCTCATGCTTTTTGGCCAAGAGAAATTTTTCAACATCTCCTCTAGTAGATTCTTGAGAAACTCTTGGACATTAAATAAGCAAACATCCTTTTTGATGAAGTAAAAGTCTTCATTACCTACCTTGCGAACGAATAAATCTGTCTCACTTTTCCCATTTTTCCTCAAAAAACCTTCAACGGCATTTTTTGGTGCGTTAACATTTGGTCCTTTAACTTTGTTATTAGAACTCTTGAGTCCCGAAATGCTTATACTATCAACAAAAAGAGTGATGCGGCGTGCCGTTATAAAAACCTCTATAGATGCAAATTTCACATTATTTTTATTGAAAGCATTAGCAACATAACTCTTAACTTGAGCTGCAGCTGAATTTTGCATTCTCAGTGGTATTTCTTCTGCAAGGCACTCAAATAACAATTGTGACGACATATGTTACTTACTCATATATAACTCACAACATTTTTTTGTCAGCTCTCTAATTCTACCAATATACACTTTACGCTCATTCACACCAAGCACACCTCTTGCATCAAGCAGATTAAGTAGGTGGCTAGTTTTAATGCATTGGTCATAAGCTGCTACTGGTAATTCTTTTCCGATAAGAAATTTACATAGTTTTTCCGTGTCCTTAAACTGCTGCTGTACCACTTTAGTATCATAATAATCAAGCGCCAGATAAGAAAATTCATATTCTCTTTGTTTAAAAATGTCTCCATAAGTCACACCGTTGTTGTTCCAAATTATATCATAAACATTATCCACACCCTGTGTGCACATTGCCAAACGTTCTAACCCATACGCTACCTCGCCAGGAATTATTTTGCAGTCAATACCTCCTACTTGCTGTATATAAGTAAGTTGTGCTACTTCCATTCCGTTGCATGTAACCTCCCACCCTAGCCCTGATGCACCAACACTTGGATTTTCCCAATCATCTTCAATAAATTTAATATCATACTTCTCTGTAGATATACCAAGAACCTTTAAGCTACTTAAGTAAACATCCTGCAAATTATTACCAGAAGGTTTGATTATAACTTGATATTGATGGTGTTGATATAAGCGATTAGGGTTATCACCATAGCGTCCGTCTGCTGGTCTAATTACAGGTTGTAGATACGCAATTTTTGTTGGTTTTGCGTCAATTGCTGACATGATTGTTGCAGGATGCAATGTTCCAGCTCCAACTTCAGATGTGTAAGGATGGAGTATGGTACACCCTTCACCAGCCCAAAAATCTTGCAACCCTTTTATTATGCTTTGTAGATTCATGTAAACTGAACACTCTTTAATACTGAATATACAGCAAATAGGTACTATTCAATATTTATTTTTTTCACAGTGCTATGCAAGTAGTCACTCAAGACTACCGAATTTTCTTTCACATATTGAATTATGCTCTTGTTTAGAACAATTGCGTCATGCATAGTTAAATCGCAGAATATAAATGCAGTCAAATACAGCAAAATTACTGCATAAGACGTATGGAAAATCCCCTCAAATGTAATTGATATTGCATTGTTATAACTGAGCTGTATTGAACTTATTGGCCAAGGTTTTATCACTTCCACAATATTAAAAAATGCATAAGGTATAATAAAGAAAAAGAACAAGTGCATGAAATCATTAAACCAAAACGGACATTGAAGTATCTGCTTACATATGCTTCCATAGAGTTTACTTACAGCATGATAAATTGACATTATTGCTGGCATTGAGAGCGCAACAGTCAACACTTGCCCTGATGCTATTTGTATTACTATATTCTCACCACTGTTTGCTGAAGGGTCTTGAATATGAAAAATGGATATTCCAACTAACTGTAGTACTAGCATAACTATTGCCAACTTCACAAAAATAGCAGCCACAACTACGCCTGAATTTGGTATTTTGTATAGTATAAAATCTCCTCCATATACGAGAACTAATATGATATCGGTAACAAATAATATTAAAAAAGAAGACCAATAGCTCTGCCAACCTGGTAAGTACCCTATTCCTAAAAAAGAGCTAACTACTTTAGCAGGAAAAACTTTGCCCAATGTCTTTTCCAGAGTTGTCCAAAAAATCTCCATGTCTTAAGTAATATTTAGCTAATAGAGTTATACTTTATTGTAACAGACTTATCAATAGTTCAAGACAAATAAAGTAAACAAATATCCTCCACAAAACCTTTCCATTGAGAAGAATGCTACTTTAGCTAAAACATGTTTTTAAGTTTTTGCCAAAACCACGGTTTATCATCATTAACCTTTGTAAATGCTATATTTAAGCTGCATTGCGTATCACTTGGCGCATCATGTTTAATGTTAAGTGTTGAAGCTTTATTATAAGCACAAACATCATCATATGATAACTCCATTGTGTGGCACTTTATATGCTCTTGCTTATCATAACTAGACCATCTGATTTCTCTCCTAGTTCTACAAATTTAGCTTTTTCTTGACAGTATTTTTTTTATTAAATCCTTATCCAGTGATATTGAAATAGGCAGCATATCTCCAGCATGTTCTTTAGCTAAAAGTTCACTTTGAGGGTATATTTTTATTTCCTTACTATAATGTGAGTCCACAAAGTTGTCAGTGTAGAACTTATCTCCGGCATGTATGCACCCGTCAGTTGCATAGGGTACACCATTGTAACTGTATTGAACTTTATAGTCTCCCGTCCCGTTATTGTGAAAAAAATCATGAATGGTAGTGTAACTACCAGCAGCATCGTTTATGTAATCCATCGCCTCATTCCTAAAACTTTATTATAGCATGCGCAATTATATCAATCGACTAGAAAATTCTTTCCACTACTTTTCAGCAAGTATCTAGGGAGCGTATTGATAAGATTGTGACTTTCGTGCCTCCCAGTTCTTCACATACTGCTGAACTAATTCAGGGTATTCTTTAACAATTAATAGATTTTCAGCATTCCCTTTTTCGGCTGTTTTACTGAGGTTAAATGACCCTGTGATGACTTTTTGATTATCGACAATTATTACCTTATTATGGGCGATTTTTGGCTTATCATCAATCCAAACTGGTATTCCGCTTGCAAACAATTCATTTATAACACTATGTTTCGAGTAAAGTTGCGATTTATCTAAAATGACTTTAACATCAACACCACGCTTCTTAGCATTAACTAAAGCATTCGCAACCGCTTCAAGAGTAAATGTATACTCTTGAACTAAGATGGACTCTTTAGACTGATCTATTTCGCCGATTATTGGCACAGCACAGTCTTCCTCGGGCGAGAAGCAAACTGTAGCTTTTGGGCATGGCGAAAATATAGAGCCTGCATAGTAATACAGAGAAAAACACACCAACAAAAATAAAAGGTATAAAAGCCTCACAACCCAGACCTAAACGTATGGTGATAGGCTACATCATAGTTTGATCATCTGTCAATAGGCCCCTTGCACATCAAACCAGCTTTGGCATGTGCGAAAATCTCTTGACAAATCTTACCTGAAAAGGACACATTTTAAACTTCTTTGTTGAAATAAAATAGAAATAAAAGAGCTGTTTTTTTTTCAGTACTTTACGGGTAATTTAATGGTAAAAATTTTAGGGAGAAATTTTGTGCAGTAATCGCTGACATTTTTCTTTAAGTTGGCGCCATTGAGCGTTCAGTTTTACTTTCCCTTGTAAAATATTTCAGCTCTAATACCTTACATTATTAAAGATACAAGCTAATATTACTCAAATCAGCATGTTTAAGGTTATTTAATTACTGACATGATACATCAAGTAATTATGTACGGAGGAAATATGGATACTAAAATAAGTTACGCAGAGTTTACAAGACGCATTTTAGCAGAAGTACTTGATTCTCTAATATTTTCCCATCATTTCATCTGTAGCGTATTCATCTATATATTACTGGATTATAAAGATTTCTTTCAGGAAGCTGAACAACTAGCAACAAAAATACTATTTGTAGTTTGTATAGCAACCACAACATTAGTACTAATAGTGTTCAAAATACTAATGATAGCAAAACTTGGTGGTAATCCAGGGAAGCCATTGTATGGCATGTATATTAAAGACGCAAGTACACTTAAAAATGTTACTCTAATCCAAGTAGCAAATTAAGATGTATTTCTAATGGAAGCCTCTGGATTATTTTTCGCTTTCTGCTTTATCCGCAACATTACGATTGTGCTTATCTATATCTTTTAATGTGCTAATTTTAATTTTATTTGCAGTATTTGATCAGCGCAAAAAGACTGTATATGACAAAATTTCAAAAACAGTAGTGATAGATTATAAACCCGAGAACTAACCTCTCTTTACAATTTACAGTTATTTAATAACATGCTTCTATATTAGTTAATAATGTTACAAAATATAGGTTGGGTTATTGACAATGAAATAAATGCTAAAGTAAATTATGTAGGGTTTACAAGGCGTATTGCAGCAGAAGTAACTGACTATGTCATGTTTTTCTTTCCTTTGCTCATCCTGTACATTGCAGTATCAGGCAATAATGAAATTGATAACTTTTATGACGAGATTGAACAGTTAACATCTTCTTATACAATCTTGACATCAATGCTGTACACAGTATTAGAAATATTAATGATAGCAAGACTTGGAGGTACTCCAGGACAACTGTTATGTGGTATGCATGTCAAAGATTTAAATACATTTATAAAGTGTTACTCTAATGCAAGCAACAATAAGGTGCATTTCTGAGACAGTTTTATCATTTTGTTCTCTTTTTTTTGATTGATTATGTTTCTCGGTGGTTAGCAATTTTACGATTCTAATTTTAATATTAGCAATCTTTGACAAATGCAAGCAACTTCTTTACAATAAAATTGCAAGAACAGTAGTAACAGATTATAAACCTAGTTAAACTTTTTCATAGATAGTATATGGAGAAAAAAGTAAGCTACTCAACAATGACAAGGCGTATTCTAGCATTCATAGTTGATTGTATTTTACTCATTTTAATACCGTTTGTTTTGGTAGCGGTAGGTTTCTCACTTACACACGCAATAAAAGGAGTCATAGGGGCAATAATTGTAATCACCACTATTGTATTTTTGATGATACCATGTGTATTTCACATATTCGTGCTAGTAAAATTTGGTTGCACTCTAGGACACTTGTTATTTAGCATCCATGTGAGAAACAAAGATACACTTAAGTAGATCACTCTAATATAAGCAATAAAAAGGACTATTGCTTTTTTCATAATTTTTTGTATACCATTTTGCAATCCTATTTTATTCTTAGCTATACTAATCTTAGTTTTAGTATGTGCAGTAGATGATAAACAGAGACAAGCTTTTCATGATAAAATTGCAAATATGGTAGTGATAGATAAACTCAGTTAATATTTTCCTTTAAGCCTGCAACTAATGGCGTCATGCAAGCAGCCCATTTCTTGTTATTCCAGCATCTCTCCCCTTGTCATCTCAGTACTCCGACACTGGGATCCAGTTCTTCATAAAAATGGTGCACTTTAACATAACTTTCATGC
>NZ_JADAKK010000074.1 GCF_020278625.1 Wolbachia endosymbiont of Mansonella ozzardi | reverse complement strand
TATACTCTTTTAAAGAATGTTCGTACAGCTGTGCTCTTGACTCTGGAATCTAGGATACTACTTTAGTAACAAATATTTAAGAAACTTACTAACGAAAAAAGGCAAAAAAACCTGTTAGCTAATTATTCACTATCTATCTAATAGTATTGACGTTTTTTGATGTCTGAAACGACTTATAAGAGCGTTTTAGCTTGAAGCCCGAAGTTTAAAAGACACACAGTGCACATAATGCGAAAAATTAAACATAAAATGCCAAACAAGAGAGTTCGAAGAATCTAGCTATAAGGCGGGAAATGCCAATTCTTAGGCGATAATGTGAATACTTCAACACTGTCTTTTGTTACCCCAAGCGTATGCTCAAACTGCGCAGAAAGTGAAAGGTCACGTGTTGTTACTGTCCAGCCATCTAGCTTGCTAAGCAGAGTTTCATGCTTTCCAGCGTTAATCATTGGTTCTATTGTAAAAAACATGCCTTCCTTCAAGACAAGAGCTTCATCTTTATCATAAAAATGCACCACATTTGGTAGAGCATGAAAAACTTTTCCTATACCATGTCCACAATAGTTACGTACGATAGAATAGCCAAAACCTTGAATATATTTCTCTATAGCAAGCCCAATTTCATTTAACTTATTACCAGGTTTAACCTGTTTTATCGCTTCCATCAATGCTCCATAAGTAGCATCACACAAGCGTTTTGCTTTTATTGATGGCTTACCAGCCCAAAACATACGACTTGTGTCGCCATGCCAGCCATTTAAAATTACCGTGACATCGATATTTACAATATCTCCATCCTTAAGCGGCTTATCATCAGGAATGCCGTGACACACTACAGCATTTTTTGAAGTGCAAATCGATTTGGGGTACCCTCTATAGTTCAATGGTGCTGGAATTGCGCCTGCTTTGACTATAAAGTCATGACATAAATCGTTTAACTCGTTAGTTGTTACTCCTACTTCTACATGTGGTGCAATGAAATCAAGAGTTTCAGCTCCTAACCGGCCAGCTTTACGCATAAACTCAAATTCTTTCTGTGAATGTATAGTTATGTCCATATTTTCCATATGTTATTGTAATTATCATACACATTTTTGTGCAGAATTACAGCTTTGTTTATAGCCTGCCATGTCATCAAAGTAGTTCCCATAGGTTCTATAGTGTCAAACATATAACCGCATGAACATTGTGATTTGAAAACAGGGAGAACAGAACTAAAAAACTACTTGACAAGTTCCTCCAATATTATAACACTGAAGCTATTATTTTATCTTCAGCCCGTACAGACTAAACAACAAAAAAACTCAATGTACTTGGCGTACTGTTGTTTAATTTTTTGCACTGTGTACACCTCATGCCTTTATAAACTTTCAAGGTTTTTACCTAGTATAAGCTAAAATGTGTTTGTTAAAGCGTTTAAGACAGTAAAAAAATGACAATTTAAAAGATAGATAGTAAATAACTAGCTAACAGGGTTTCTTTTACCTTTTTTTTATTTGGTAGGTTTCTTAAATATTTATTGCTAAAGTAGTATTATGGATCCCAGTGTCAGCTACTTGGATGACAAAAAAGGGGGCTGATCGGATAACAACATAGAGGTTGAGATAACAAGAAATGAGCTACTTGGACGACATCATAGAGATTCGGGTGACAAAAAAGAGCTATTTGAGGACACCATTATAAGGTGATATTGAGACGCCATTTGTTATAAAAGCAAATGGTTGTACATTACACTTTAAAACCCAGGCTGTTGGCCAGTACCGTTACAAATAGAAACATCGTAGAGCTTATTTGATACTACACATGCACCAATTCCAGCTATCAACGTAGATACAACTATCGCCAGCGCAGGTAGTTGAAGTGAATAACAGGCTAAAGCTGTTGCTAACGCAGTAATAACACCAATAGCAATTACAATCTTTTATTTTCTAGAAAATATTGGTGGATCTTTTGCTTCTTTCTGAGAGTAAACACCAGAATTAAAGGTAGAACGTACGGTTACCATAGGTTTGTTATCTGTGTAACTAGTATCAATTATCTCATTTCCTGTTTTCTTTACCAGCATTGCCTTTTGTTTCTTCTTACCATGATGTTTTACAGTATCCTGACCATCTTTATTAAGCTTTTATGCAACACGCACTTCTGTTATGCTGCCTTTCTCTTTTTTTGCTTTATAGTCGGTTCACTGCTAACTCTTGGTTCACTTTAAAGCTCTTGTTTTATAGTTTCTGTGTTGCTCTTGATATAGGAAGACATTTTGTATGACAAGATTTTCACTTTTGGAGATGATAGATCTTTGATTATAGAACTTTCTCTAAGCAAAGAAATAATCTTATCAAATAAATCATAATATCTAAGAGAATTACCTTCAATTTCAATAATAGGCCATACTGTTCCTTGAGAAAACTATTGCTCACCTCACCTTCGGCAATAGCACCTTATAATGACGAACTTTATGCCTGGTATTTCAAGTATTTGGGATATCACTCTGCTACAAACTTGAAGGCCCCTTATACTAACTGGTCCATTTCCTTTTATAATACTAGCAAATGATCTAAGTCTTTATTCTGTTCACCACCTCAAATAACTTTCTGTAGTACTCTATTAAATCCTTTTGCTCCTCTAAAAACTTTTTTATAGGGGTGACAAATTCTTTGTCCTTTACCCTGCAGATATAGAGCTGATTCTCAATATTACTTTCAGGAGTGTAGAAGCCCGTGTTCTGAGTATAAATATTAGCCCCATATTTTATAAAAATTTTTATTAAATCAATAAGTTGTTCTTTGAAAGCTTGTTCTCTACCTAATCAAATGATTGACAAATAAGCTGATGTAAAGCAATGTTTCCTCTATTATCCATCACCTCATTAACGGTTGCTCAATTTTCTAGTAGAAGTTTTGCTGACTCTGCGTTGAGACTCTCATTAGAATAACGGCATGCCATAAACAATGGAGTTCTTGAAGTTGTAGCATCATTATTTACTGCATTTGGATCTGCTCCAGCGTCTAACAGTAACTTTACTACTTCTTTATTTTTATCTCCTTCGGTGCAAATAGCACTGTGCAAAGGAGTTCCATTTTTCCTACATTTAATTGCGCTATGTAATAAAGTTTTCTCTATAATGTCATTACAACTATCACATAACTTGAACCTAAAACTTGGATTAAACTAACTATTTTTCCACTCTTCATATACAGTACTAAGATTTTTTCTTAGCTGATTTTTTATTTCCTCATAAATTTCAGTAGAGTCAACACTACCAGAACCAATGTTATCACTTATTTCTGCAATTGTACCGTCAAACTTTTCGAATTGAGACTCATGTGGTACCATATTATTATAACCCTATGATAAAATTATTTAATTATACAATAAAGTTAAAGAAAGTCAAATCGCTGCTTTGTAATAAATTTTATCAGAGCCGCTAGGTTTTTTAGTTGCCGTGCAATAAAACTTACTGGGGTCCAGGAAAAAGGACGGTGTCATTCCAGCAGTTGATACTAGGATCTACTGTCTAAAACATCAAGATAGAAATT
>NZ_JADAKK010000073.1 GCF_020278625.1 Wolbachia endosymbiont of Mansonella ozzardi | reverse complement strand
TGTACAAAGAGGAAGCTATTCTTGAATGCAAACTTGAAGAAGGTATGAAGAAAGGCATCCGCAAATTGGCGAAGAACGCGGCATCCAGATCGGTGAAGAAAGAGGCGAAAAACAGGCTAAAATAACTGTGGCTAAAAACTACTTAAGGCTGGTGTATCTGTTGATTTAGCAACTGAATCTACTGGCTTTCCTAAAGCTAAAATTGTATAACTTCAGGAAGAAATGGCTTGAGGCCTGGCAGTCCTGTTTCTATTGATTGACTGCTTGTATTACATTACTTAAATTAGTTTCAGGTTTGTCTTTCACCTTCTGGTAACGGATTCTCTCGTTGACTAGAAGAAATAGTAAAACTAACTTTTTGAACGGGTATGAATTGCCTTTTTTCTTCTATAGTATCTTTTTTATCTCTTGGACCCATACACAATACTTAGGCTATCCATTATGTGCCTTTCACATTGTGGTTTATACCAATTCCCATTTACATAAAGCAATAACGAAGAAAAGATCCACACTGAAGCAAGTAGAATAGCGGGGTAGTAGGAATTAATATTGCACGACACCGTTTACTGTAAACTCACCTTTACTCTTATGGTTATCTTTTTATGCTACTTTGTCTGCCTTATTTTGCCACTTTCCTAAGCGAACACATTCATTTCAATTACTCTGCCGCAATTTTGCTCTATCACATTTGCTACATTCAATATTCCAGCTTCATCGTAATAGTTTCCAATTACTTGTAAAGCAAGTGGTAAACCTTCATTGGAAAGTCCAACAGGAACGGAGATAGCAGGTAATCCAGCTAAACTTGCTGGTACGGTGAAGACATCATTGATACACATAATTAGCGGATCTGGCTTTTCATTTAAGCCAAAAGCTTCTGTTGGAGCAGATGGAACAAGTATGTAATCTATTTTTTCAAATGCTTTTATAAAATCATTTCTGATTAATGCTCTAATACATTGTGCTTTTTCGTAATATTCATTGTAGTGACCTGAAGAAAGTGCGTAAGCGCCAATTAAGATTCTTCTTTTTGCCTCTTTTCCAAAACCTTCTGCTCTTGTTAGTGAATACATTTCTTCGAGGGTATCAGCATCGGCTCTGAATCCATAACGCACACCATCATAACGAGCAAGGTTAGATGAAACTTCAGCAGAACAAATTAAATAATAGACTGGTATTGCATATTTAGTGTGTGGCAAGGTAATGTCAACCACTTCAGTACCATTTTCCTTCAGATCGGAAGAAACTTTTTCCCAATGATGGACGATTTCTTCTGAAATTCCATCCATTCTATATTCTTTTGGTATACCAATGCGCTTACCCTTGATATCACCGTTTACAAAATTAGAAAATTTGGGTACTGGCCTTTTACTCGATGTTGAATCTTTGCTATCATAACCACAAATTGTTTCCAGCATTAATGCTGAGTCAGAAACTGAACGAGTAATGACCCCTGCTTGGTCCAGGGAACTTGCAAATGCGATCATACCAAAACGCGAACATCTTCCATAAGTTGGCTTTGCTCCAACTACTCCACAGTAAGCTGCTGGCTGGCGCACAGATCCACCAGTGTCACTTCCGAGTGCTCCAGCGCATAAAAACCCAGCAACCGACGCTGCGGAGCCACCAGATGACCCACCAGGCACAACTTTTTCCCCATCACTTTTTCTAACCCACACGTTTTCAACAGGACCAAAATAGCTATTTGTGTTTGCAGAGCCCATAGCAAATTCGTCCATGTTGAGCTTGCCGAGCATGGCCGCCCCACTTTTTAAAAGCAACTCAGATACTGTAGATTCGTAAGTCGGAACGAAGTTTTCTAGCATTTTTGAGCATGCTGTTGTTTTTACTCCCTTTGTGCAGAATAAATCTTTAACACCAACTGGTATACCCATAAGCGGCATACCACCTTTTTGCTTTAAAAAATGCTCATCAGCGGCTTTAGCAGCTTCTATTGCTATTTCTGGAGTTTTCGTCACAAATGCATTTAATTTCTCACTTTCAACTGCGTTGATGTACGCTTCTACGAGTTCAACAGCAGAAAAATCTTTCCGTTTAAGTCCATCGTGCATTTCTGTAATACTTAGCTTTCTTAATTCATTCATTTATTAATATTCAATTTTTAGCAAGGTATTAATTATAACAACGGTAAGGCGAAAGATCTATACATTTATGGCGGTATAGTACCAATTCTTATTATTAGCAGGTCGAACAGTTAGCGTTAAAAAAGCTTAATTTTGTGGTTGGAAATCAGCTGAAAAAACAACGCCTTAAGCGTGTAGTTGATGCTCACAAGCTTACTATAAGTGGAAATGAACCAATAAGAGATTGATGCTGAGAATATGGTTTGCAAGATTAACGGAGTTGATCAGATGGCTTTATTACAAACGGTTTTAGGGATTTGATATAGTTTACATAAAAATGTTAAAATATAATGAGTTATAGTGTACGATTGATATGGATTCTAAAGCTCGTGTAAATTCTGAAGATCAGTTGAATAGTTTGCTCACTAGTGTAGCCCAGTCTCAAAACAAATCTGTCTTAAAACTATTAATTGAGTTAATGGAAAAGGAAATTGAAGATATAAATTATCTAAAATTGCTGACGAGCGATATAAAGAAAAGAGGATTAGATATCAAGATGTCTTTTGGGACTAGGCCGTATAATATAGAATATTCAGAATCTGTCATAAAAAAAGACATTCCAGCACTTCCAGCAAAGGTAAAGTAAACCCAGCGGTTTTGCTGCAACCTATGAAAGGCTAACTATATAAGCAACTTATTGAAAATCTGAGAACGTTCAGAATGTTTGGGAACGTTCCCTAGACCTCAAAGCTTCAAGGAAGGAAGTTACTTCTATTTAAAACTTCCTTTATAGAACATGAAGACACTTTAGAACCTGAATTAAGAAGGTGTGTTGTTTTTAAACATCTTAATCTTTTCCTGTATACTATTTTTTGATACTTGATTAGAAGCAAAACCAGAATCATGCCCTTTATTAAAACTGGGATTAGATATTTCGTTTTCAGGTATCTTTCTCAGTTCCTTACTTGAGGTGGTTGTTACTGGAATTTTTGTACTGACATGATTACCATTTAACTTTTCTTTATTTTGTGGTACAGTAATAGCTTGTTGTTGATTGGGATGAGATATATTGTTATCTTCAAATATTATTTTTACAGAAGGGGTTGAGGTCTTGTTTGTAAACTAATGGACTTTGGTGATGTTAGTGGCTTCCTTGTATTTAGCTGGTGGTTTGGCAAAGCTACAATTTTGGGCTCTTGTTGTCCTACATCATCAGGTCTGTAACCACTGTCAGGAAGTACTGCTTCTTTTTCATTGTTTAATTGAAGGCTTGAAAACGTTGGGTACTCATCTTCATCATCACTACAATCAGACTCATTTCCAGAACACTCGCTTTCACCGTATAAGAGTTCAATTTCTGCTTTTCTTTCAAGAGTTGAAGCCAAACATTGCAGTGAATTCATAGCAATAAGTTGTCTATTTCCGTTATTACCTGGCTCCTGAGCATCTTCAGACTTATAGCCCTTTTTATGATAGTCAGGAATAATCAAAAAAACACAAAATCTACGA
>NZ_JADAKK010000072.1 GCF_020278625.1 Wolbachia endosymbiont of Mansonella ozzardi | reverse complement strand
AAAATGGTAAAAAGTTACTATAACAAAGCTCATGATTATTAACTTATCAACTTAGAATATAATATATAAAATTAAAAGATATTCAATAGATCAGCTCTGGATATCTTCAGCTTTTGCATATAACATTTTAATATTAAGTGTGGATTTAATTTAATGCTTTTAAGAATATTAAAAAATATATTCTTATCTCTAGTAAGTATATTATTTATTTGCCCTATATTATCGTTAATGTCGATTCTATTTACAAAATCAGCGGATTCTGGGTGGGTAGTCAGTACACTTTTTCCTGAATATATACTGAATACGTTAGTTTTGATGGTGGGGGTTGGAAGTATATCTTTTATATTTGGAGTGATACCAGCTTGGCTCACCACATTTTTTTCATTTCCTGGGAGTAGAGCTTTTGAAATTGCTTTATTTTTTCCGCTATCGATTCCTGGATATATAGTAGCGTTTGTCTATGTAAACACGCTAGAGTTTTCAGGTCCGATTCAGAGTTTGTTAAGAGAAATTTTAGAGTGGAGCAAAGGCGATTATTGGTTTCCTGAGATCAAATCTTTAGGCGGTGGAATATTAGTGATGGGATTCAGTTTATATCCATACGTTTACATATTAGTTCGCTCAAGTCTAAGGAACGTTAGCAATTCAGTTACTATTGCATCGACACTTGGGTTCTCCTCGCTGCATAGCTTATTTTCTGTCATAATACCCTCTATACATCCATCAATTATAGCTGGATTATCCTTGGTACTAATGGAAGTAATTACGGATTTTGGTACACCACAGTTTCTTGCAATTGACACTTTTACAACAGGAGTATATCGCACCTGGTTTTTGCTGCATGATAAATATTCAGCTACTGTTTTAGCAGTTGTAGAATTGATCTTCATTGCAACACTAATAACTACTGAAAAAATCCTGCAAAAAAGGGGAATTTCCTATTCCGCAATCAATGCTAATTCAGATTACCACAGCAAACGCAATATAAATGGTACTGCGCCATTGATCTTTGCTTATATCATGTGTGTATTGCCAATATTAATAGGTTTTGCTTTACCAATCATTCCACTAACATATTGGTGTATAGAGAAGGGATTTTTCATATATGAGGCAAGATTCTATAGCATAATAGCAAATAGCTTTAGTTTATCATTTGTTACCGCACTAATCTCGATTAGCATTGCAATAATGATTGGGTATGCGGCACGTAAAAATAGGGCAATTAGTAGCGTAGCACGTCTTATTTCTCTAGGCTACGCAATTCCAAACGCAATTATTGCAATTAGTATAATAATATTTTTAAGCAAGATATCTTCTTTTATTACCCAATATATAGTAGAAGTGAGCCTAATAGGAACTGTTGGCGCTTTGATTTACTCTTATTTATTTCGTTTTTTTGCTATATCTTTTAAAGCAATAGAATCAGGGCTCAAAAAAACACCAAATGAAATTGAGTGGACCGCGTATACTATGGGCCATGGACCTATTTCCACGTGTCTGAATGTTCATATTCCTCTCATCAGGAAAAGTATACTGTCGGGGTTTTTGCTCGTGTTTATGGATACTATCAAGGAACTCACGGCAACACTCATTATAAGGCCGTTTAATTTTGAAACTATATCAACTAGAATATATGAGCTTGTAAGCGATGAGCGTTACAGAGAGGCTGCCCCATTTTCGTTAATGATAGTTACTATCGGCTTAATCTCCACAATGATCTTGTTTAAACTTGACGATGGGAATAAAAAATGAATTTTTATGAGTCCACTGATCTAGTGTGGTCTAGAGTTTATGTATGGACTGTCCAGAGAAAAAGGCGGTATCATGACCTCAAAGATTTTTGTGTTTTCTTCGTTTAGAAATTCGTACCTACCTTGCATTACTCCCGATGGTGCGTTTAAGTATGTCCCGCTCGTATACCTAAATACTTCTCCAGGTTTTATCACAGGCTGCTCTCCAATAACACCAGCACCTGCAATTTCATTTACCTTCCCTTTGTAATCTATTATCTGCCAATGGCGGCTCAGCAATTGGATAGTTGACGAGCTTTTATTTTTTATCTTAACATTGTATATCCACACATAGCAATTTTCATAAGGAATAGATTGCTCCTCGATGTAAACTGGCAAAACTGTAACTTCAACAGAGTTAGTAGTAAGTGTGTATTCTAGAGCCATATTATGATTTAAGAAAACAACACCTAATTATACACATTTTCATGGATTCTTCAAGCATGTTATCGTATTCTAATTAGCAGTGGTAATATAGACGGATCAGATATGCTAGGCGAAAGAGTAATAGGGATAATAGGTAGTGGACAATTAGGTAAGATGACTGCTATTGCTGCAACAAAACTTGGACAAAAAACACATATTTTTGCCTATGCTAAGGATGATCCAGCTTGCTCTGTTGCTGGTAGTGTAACAATAGCAGATTTTTCTGATAAGAAGGCACTTGTATCTTTTGCACAGAGCGTGGATTTAGTTACTATTGAATCTGAAAATATTCCTTGTGACGCAGTTGATATTATATTACAGCATGCAGATTTTTACCCGGGTAAAAAAGCATTACATATTTCACAGAACAGGCTGAGAGAAAAAGACTTTATTAGAGGTTTGGGTATAAAGACCGTTGGTTATAAAAATATACGAAATTATGATGAGCTATTAGAAAGCAGTAGGACTTTTGGCTACCCAATAAGGCTGAAAACAACAGAAATGGGTTACGATGGAAAAGGACAATATGTTATCGGGAATGATTCTGAAGCGAAACAATTTGTTTTCTTTGATTGGAACACAAAGTATATTCTCGAAGCAGGTGTTGATTTACTGAAGGAGGTTTCAACAATTGTTGCAAGAGATAAAAATGGTAAGATAACTTTTTTTCCTATAGCAGAAAACCACCATGTTGATGGAATACTTGACACTTCAACAGTGCCAGCTAAAATAGATAGTAAATTAGCTCAAGAGGTACGACAAACCTCAGAGAAAATAGCAGATGCGCTTGATGTAATAGGAATCCTTGCTATTGAATTTTTCATTACTAAAAATAATGAGCTGCTAGTTAATGAACTAGCTCCAAGACCTCACAATTCCTGCCACTGGAGCTTGGATGCATGTAATGTTAGTCAGTTTGAGCAATTGGTTAGGATAATATGTGGGTTACCTATGCAGGAAGTAGCGTTACGCTTTCCTTGCATGACGAAGAATATAATAGGTAGTGATATATATGATTTCCACAAGTATTTAAGCAACAAAAAAGCTAGCTTAACCACATACGGAAAGAAAGAGGTCAGGGATAAGCGTAAAATGGGACATGTCAACATAGATTTGAGTTAGATACCGCAGCTTTGCAATTACACAGACGTTTATTTTAGAAAAAAGTGCGTTGAGTTATGGCCAATTTTGCTCCAAAAACAGGGAAGTTATCCAAGTAGCTGATGCTGGGACCTAATATCACTTTATAATGGTATCTCCAATTAGCCTTTTTCCACCCCAGCGCATCCTTTTCTTGTCATTCCAGCATCTCTCCTTTGTCATTCCAGTACTCCGTTACTTGGATCCAATTCTCCATAATAATTAATGTTGTATTTAAAC
>NZ_JADAKK010000071.1 GCF_020278625.1 Wolbachia endosymbiont of Mansonella ozzardi | reverse complement strand
ACGCAATTAGTCTAAGCTATAATATTTAAGAAATTTACTAAGCAAAAAAAAGGCAAATGGCGAGCTTTGACTCTATAATACTTTAAATTGGCGTTATAATAATTCACTGACGCTTAGTTCAAGCACGATTTGGCTGAGTGTAGAAAAAATGAAAAAGACATGTAGCCGCTATAATTTAATACAACCCGCCAAAAAATACCCTGAAATTTTTACTGAATTTTGTCATTGAGCCTACAGATCAAAAATAAGCTTTGAGTGTTAGAAACACCCTTAATGTTAAGGTCAGGGTGACGGCGAAGGTTGTCAAGTAGCCTTTTGTTTCTTGGGTAGCTTTTTTTCACTGTTGTTTACCCGCTTTCTGTGCGGTGAGGATTGGTATTAGAAAAAGCCATAGTACAAAAGTCTTGAAACCTTAGTGCAAAATTTATCAAAGAAGTTTTAATATTGTGATCAGCATGCATATTTATAACTCTAAACCTAGCAAATTCCTAGTAAAGAGTAGCACTCCTGAGATGAGTATTAGCCAAAGTACTGATATTGGTAGAAACACTTTCCAACCAAGACGCATTAGCTGGTCATATCGATATCTAGGTATTGTTGCCCTAGTCCAAATAAATATGAACAACAATAAAGCTATTTTTAAGACAAACCAAATTAAACCTGGAATTTTATACAAAAAATTAAGTTCTAGAGGAGGATACCATCCTCCTAAGAAAAATATTGTCATCATAGCACTTGCTAAGATCATGTTTGCATATTCCCCCAAGAAGAAGAGGGCAAAAGGCATTGATGAATATTCAACATTATACCCAGAGACAAGCTCTGCTTCAGCTTCTGGTAAATCAAACGGATGACGGTTAGTTTCTGCAAGAAGAGAGATAAAGAACACTATTGCCATAGGTATGAGTAGTAAATCAATCCAAAATGGCATATTATGCTTTGTTACTACCATTTCTCCAAGATTTAGTGTGCTAGTTGTGACAATAATTGTGGCAACTATTAGACCTATCGAAACTTCGTATGAGATCATCTGGGCAGCTGACCTTACGCTACCCAAAAATGCATAATTAGAATTACTTGACCAGCCTGCAATAATAATGCCATATACCTCTAAAGAGGATACAGCTAGCACATAAAGTACTCCAACATTAATATTTGCTATCACCTTAGGAATTACTGTCTGTTGTCTGTTTTCTATAATTACTTCAGCGCCAAATGGTATAACTGCCCATGCGATTAATGCTAAAATAAAGGTGAGCATCGGAGCCATAATGAACAATATGGTATTTGCCCTAAATGGTACTATCGGCTCTTTAATCAGTAATTTAATCGCATCTGCAAATGGCTGCAATAGCCCAAAAGGCCCAACCACACTTGGGCCATGTCTTAGTTGAATTGCACCAATAAATTTGCGTTCGAAGTACACCAAGTACGCTACTGAGAGCAGTAACGGCACCAAAACAAATAAAATGTTAGCTAGCGTGTCCATAGAAAGCCTTAGTACAATCTGCCATTGTTTTTGAAGCGCGGCTTATGGAGTCTGTCATATAAAAATTACATTCTTTTAGGGCGAAAGGTACGCTACTTAGTTTTATCTCGTCGCAGGTAATTGGTACCCATTTGTTTTTTACCACCTGGTCAGCGTTTCTAAACTGTGGACCTATAGTATCCAATTTTTTTTTCACGTCAAATAAACTATCATATGGGAAGGAGAGGCCCAGATATTGTGATAAATTTTTAATAATCAACCAGTCTTCCTTTGCTTCACCAGGAGGAAATACAGCTAAATTTGTTCTCTGCACTCGCCCTTCAGTATTCACGTAAGTTGCATATTTCTCTATGTATGTAGCTCCAGGTAGAATAACATCCGCTATGTGTGCCCCTCTATCGCCATGATGACCTTGATAGATTACAAACGTGTTTTCTAATTTTGATGTGTCGATTTCATCTGCACCGAGAAGATAAACAGCTTCTATATCGCCACTCTCTGCTTGCTTTAGTGTTTGGTTAATGTCTTTTCCACCTTTTTTGGGAACAAATCCAACATCTAATCCACCAACTCGTGCTGCGGCTTTATGCAGCACATTAAAACCATTCCAGTCATCCCTCACCATGTTAAAATTTTCTGCAATTGTGCTAGCTAAAGCTAGAATTGATTCAGAATCATCTCTTGTTAACGCATCTTGACCGATGATAAACATAGGGTTTTTAGCAGCGCTTAGCAGCTTGCAAAATTTGTGATTTCCTTTCGCTATTTCATTTAAAATGCCAGGATTATCGCCTAGCTTCTCAACATGATACAAATATTCAATGTCAGGACCGATGCTTGCAATAGGAAAGTTACCTTGTAAATATCTTTTTCTTATACGTGCATTAATAATTGGCGCTTCTACTCTAGGATTTGTGTTTATAAGAAGGCATAAATCTGCATTTTCTATACCCTGAGCAGTGGTGTTGAATACATATGATCCACGATTATTTTGTATAAGCCTTGCTCCATCCTGCCTACAATCTATATTTGCTGAGCCAAGCTTATGCATCATTTCTTTTAGTAGAAGCATAGACTCACAATCTGCTAGATCACCAGCAATTGCAGCCATTTTGTTTGGCCTCGTACTTCTTAGTTTTTTCGCAGCAACAGTTAGTGCTTCATTCCAATCAACTGGAATTAATTTACTACCTTTCTTTATATAAGGTTGGTCAAGGCGTTGCACTTTTAGTCCGTCATAAGTAAAACGAGTTTTGTCTGATATCCATTCCTCATTCACTTCTTCATTGAGTCTTGGCAATATTCGCATAACTTCTGGGCCGCGGTAATCGACTCTGATCGCACTTCCTACAGCATCGAGCACATCTATAGTTTCACAATGTAATAGTTCCCATGGGCGTGCCTTAAACGAGTAAGGTTTTGAAGTCAAAGCTCCTACAGGGCAGAGGTCTATAATATTTCCAGATAATTCAGAGCTAATATGCCTTTCTATGTAAGTGCTGATTTCTACATTTTCTCCTTTACCAATTCCCCCAAGTTCGTTTGTACCTGCAACATCAGACAAGAACCTAACGCACCGAGTGCAATGGATGCATCTATTCATTGCAGTTTCAATAAGTGGCCCGAAATGCTTTTTTGGTACAGCCCTTTTATGTTCGTCAAGTCTGCTAGTTCCCTTTCCATAGGCCATTGTTATATCTTGTAAGTCACACTCACCACCTTGATCACAAATTGGGCAATCAAGCGGATGGTTAATTAGCAAAAACTCGAGTACTCCTTCACGTGCCTTTTTGACTCTCGGGGTATTAGTGTGAATAATCATACCCTCTGCAACTGGTATTGCACAAGAAGCTACTGGTTTTGGAGGTCCGCCTTCCACTTCAACCAAACACATTCTACAATTACCAGCGATTGCTAAGCGCTCATGATAACAAAAGCGCGGAATTTCAACACCCACAGCCTCACAGGCTTGGATTATAGTAAGCCCAGCTTCCACTTCACATTTCCTAGAGTTAATGGTGATCTTAACCACAAACTTAAATCCACTACACAGCTTCCCATTTTATAGGATTGCCACTTTCGTCTTGAACGAGACTACCATCCCCATATTCAGCGGACATATAATTCATACGTGAGTCGCGATTTATATATCTAACTGGTTTTACCGGTTTATCTTTGTAC
>NZ_JADAKK010000013.1:4046-21631 GCF_020278625.1 Wolbachia endosymbiont of Mansonella ozzardi | reverse complement strand
GTCGTAGATTTTGTGTTTTTTTGATTATTCCTGACTATCATAAAAAGGGCTATAAACCTAATGGAGGATTTTATCTAGAAAATTACTCTAAGGGTGATGTTTCCAAAAGTTTGACACAAATAGAATTGAAATTCATAAATGAAAGGTGTACGCAAGTTTAAGTTGATAGGGAAAGAAAAATTATTCTTGCTATGCCGTAAGTGCGCTCCAAGACTATATTAAAATTTTTATTGCACTGAAAATCTTCGTTTTTCCTAATCTCTAGAATTATCAATGCATCATCACTCAGCCAGCCTGAGTGAGCTAACCCTTCCAAAGTTGAATGGACTAGATTGCTATTGTAAGGTGGATCTATAAAAACTATGTTGCATCGTGAAATGGGTTTTGGTAATTTGTCAGCGCTGCAGCAAATTAGTGTAATATCGTCCGTAGTTCCAAGATTTTCTGCCGTTTTCTTAGGCAATTGCAAATTGTAGTAATCTGAATCTACCATGAATGCATGTTTAGCACCGCGGGAAAGTGCTTCAAATGAAAAAGAGCCACTTCCGCAGAATAAATCAAGCACATTTGAGTTATGAATAGGCTTTTTTGAAAAAAGTATGTTGAATATTGCTTCCCGGACAACACCCATGGTAGGCCGTGCGGCCGAATGCTTACCTGTGGCTATCTTTCTTCCACGATATTTTCCTGCAATAATGCGCAGCATACTAAATAAGCTCCAAATTAGCTAATTATTCAGTAGTACATGATTAGTGTCAATATAACTCTGGCAGTTAATTATATCAATTCCACTACACAGAAAGCAGGTAGACAACAGTGGAAAGAAGCTACACAATAGAAACGAAAAAACTACTTGACAAATTCCTCCAGCTTTCTTGCCATGATATTAAAGCTATTATTTATCTTTAGTCCGTACAGATTAAACGATAAAAAACTCAATGTACTTGGCTTTTTATGTTTAATTCTTTGCACTATGTGCACCTCACATCTTTATAAACTTTTTAGGTTTTTACCTAATATAAGCTAAAATACGCTTGTTAAAGCGTTTAAGACAGTAAAAACGCCAATTTAAAAAGATAGATAGTGAAAGCTAGCTAACAGTTTTTTTTGCCTTTTTTTTATTTAATAAATTTCTTAAATATTACTACTAAAGTAGTACCTTGGTCCCAGTGTCACGCACTGGGATGACAAGAGAAGAAGTACTGGGATGAAAGAAAATGGAGCTACTTGGATAATAGGAAAAGGGGTGCTGGAATGGCACTCTTGTTGACTGGTAAAACGGTATCTTTCATTTGCCCTATTTACCATTAGAATTTGGTATTAATTTCCTCTGTTGATCTTTTTTACCATGCTGTCAATCATATGTTTTATACCTTGATATACAGAGTACGTACCTTCGTCGCTACGCATATAAGCAGAACAGGAAAATACATTATGTTCTTCGTCTTCTATTGACAACTCTGTATCGCACTTTATATGCTCGCCACCAAGCTTTTCTATCAACTTTTCTCTGTCATCCCCTATAGTCACCTTAATTTTATTTCCTCTTTTGCCTATTTTATTGCTTAAAATAAAAACAACCACCGCTGGAGATATACATATCGCCCCTATTGGCTTTTTTGCAACAAAAAATTCTGAAACTAATCTTTCAAATTCGGGTATTACTGTTGCCATGTCTTTACCTTCAGCTAGGTCAGATAAATTTTTCACAACTCCATATCCGCCGGGTACAACTAGCATGTCAAAATCTTTAGCTTTGGCTTCCTTTAGGTTATATATTTCACCTCTTGCAATTCTTGCTGCTTCTACAAGTACATTCCTCTTCTCTTTTACTTCCTCTTTTGTTTTGTGGTTCATAACCTGTTTGATATCAATATCAGGTGCAAAGCATTTAACTTCCACTTCCTGCTGATCAAGTACGAGCAAGCTTAAAACAGCTTCTCTCACCTCTACACCGTCGAGGTGACCACATCCTGATAAAACCACAGCAGCTTTTAATTTTTTTTCACCCATAGAGCACCTTGTTTTCATATAATTTAGATTGTAGTACAAATTCCGTGTTTGAAAAGGAGTAATTATATTAACTACTTCATAGTAATGATGATGTAATTAATAATTGGTATATATAATTATGCATATTCATAACTGATAGGAATTGAATATGGTACAAGGTGGTGCAACAAGCGCAGGCAGTGAACACCTTGCTCAAGGCTTAGTTGAATTTATTCAAGGAAATGACAGCTTGAAAGAAGCAGCAGAAAGTTTTTTAAAAAATGCAAATATAACAGATGTAGATTTGGCTGATTCAGAAAAAGTAATTGAATTATTAAATTGCGACAAGGGTAGAGATTTTTTAGATGCTATATTAAAAAAATTATCATAAGAAGAGACACTCAAAGAACTAGCTGAGCAAATTGGTAAAGATCGGGTAATGATGGAAAAGTTCGAAGCCTTAGATAACCAGCTGTCAACTCAAGGAGTTATAGGTGGAGCAGCTATTACGACACTAACAGGTGCACTAGCGTGTACATTAGCAATAGGAGGAATGGCTCGTGCGTTAATGAGTGATGCGTTAGCATTAGCTGGGTTTGTAGCACTAGTGGCTATAGCTGCTATTAGTTATGTTATATATCAACATAGAGGTGAGATAAAAGAAGGTGCTGAGCCTTTAGGGAAAGCAGTGAAAAGTTTTGCGAAAAATATAATTGATAAATTATCTGTAATTCAGATTCAAGACAGAGATAAAAATTTTTATAAATTATATTAGGAATCACCTCAACTTGTTTTATGTGCCAGAAGTGAAGAAATAAAAAACATTCAGAATAAGGCAAAGGTAATAGAAGTGCTCCAAAAAGAGCAACGGTCTGCTATAGAAAAATTAGTGGAAGAGGAAGAGATTAAAGATTTTTCGAAAGAGGATATGAAAAGGCTCGTAGAAAAAGGTCTTAGTACTCACTAAACTGATAAGAAAGCACTTGGGGAGCTTTTGGAGAAATTTCGCCTGAAATTATGAAAATTGGTAACGGTGACATAAAAGAGGTAGAGAAAAAAGTTAATGATAAAGTGAAAGAAATGAAGCTACCAGGCTCTAAAGTAAAAAATCCAATTGCAACAGAGCCCAGGAAAGACCCCAAACCTATAGCTTTCTAAATTTTAGCATTAAGGCTTCAATTACCTGTTTCGTAGTACTTTTCAACCAATTTATTAAGCAACCTTATACCAAAACCCACCGCTCCTTTTGGAGAAATATCAGTGCCTTTTTCATGCCAAGCCGTGCCTGCAATGTCTAAATGTGCCCAGCAAGTGTTATTCACAAAACGTTGTAAAAATTGTGCGGCCATTATGCTATCTCCACCAGAGCCTGCAGGAGCGACGTTTTGAACATCAGCAATCGGCGAGTCAATAATTTTATCGTAAGCCTCATTCATAGGAAAACGCCACAACTTCTCGTTTACCTCATTCCCTACATCAATAAGACGACTTGCTAATTTATCATTATTGGAAAAAAGACCAGCATATTCATTATTTCCAAGCGCAACCACTATAGCGCCAGTTAGAGTTGCAAGATCAACCATAAACTTAGGTGAGAATCTGTTCTGAGTATACCATAAAGCATCCGCAAGTATGAGCCTTCCTTCTGCATCGGTGTTTAATACTTCTATTGTCTGCCCAGACATTGAAGTCACTATGTCGCTTGGCCTTTGGGCATTACCGTCCACTGCATTTTCTGCAAGTGCAACTACGCCAATTGCATTTACTTTCGCTTTTCGTCCAGCTAGAGTACGCATCACCCCAACCACAGTAGCAGAACCTGCCATGTCGTATTTCATTGACTCCATGCCACGCGAAGGCTTAAGTGACACTCCACCAGTATCAAACGTTATACCTTTACCCACAAAAGCTACAGGCTGTTGTTCCTTGGAAGTTCCATTCCATTTAATCACTACCAATTTTGGCTCTTTACTACTTCCTTGTGCTACCCCAAGCAATGCTCTCATTTTTTTCTCTTCCATCTGCTTCTTACCAAGCACCTCGATTTCAAGGCCAAGCTTGGTAAGTTCGGTTTTTATATAATCAGCATAGGATTCTGGATATAAAACATTAGGCGGTTCAGTGGTAAGGGCGCGTGCCAGAAATATGCCTTCACCTTCTTGTCTCAAACGTTCAAATGATTTTTCAGCACTACTGAATTGCTCATCTTTCGCTAGCACTGTAATCTCTTCTACTTCTGTAACTTTTTCATCCTTTTTGGTTTTATACTTATCAAACTTAAAACTACGCAAAAATGCACCGTATGCAACATTTGCTGCATTGCCTTCGGTTAAAATTGCTGCTTGCTTGATTTTTAATCTGCTTAGTTCGCAATATATTTTTCCGCCAATATTTAATTCTTTGTCTTCATCCCATTCATCTCTCTTGCCAAGCCTGGCAACTATAACATTCTTTTTCTCTGATGAAGTAATGGAGAAAAATTCACCAAAACCTCCATTGAAATCACTAAATCTTTTGATGTTATCTACAATTTGCTTGTCTTGTAAAGCCTTAACGTTACTCATAAATTCATCATTTTCAAACAAACCTACTACTAGCGTTTCAAAATCAGGTAAAGCCTTAGAAATTGTTATCTTCATTGTTGACATCTCCGTTGCAAATAATTGTAAGCTGCACATAAAAGATTAGTAAAATGCTTTTCATATACATTTTAAGTACAATAGCGCTTAAGGTTACTATGAACTCTCCTGACATGCAAGGGTTTTATCTTTTATTAGAAAACTTGTTACATCCACTTAAGGTGATATTAAATGTGTAGGTCTTAATGGCCCGATCATTATAATTAAATGGTGCTATTAGAAGGCTTGCAAGCCCATTATCAATAAGATCCCCAAGAACAGAATCAGCATAGTTGTCACAGTTATGGTCAGCAAAGAACATTTGTGTTGTGAACTCTGGAAAATCTGGATGTTGAACCAAAAAGTTGATGTGTGGAGCCCTATCACCGATCTTACCAGGTGCTATTGTAATAAAGTTATAATAGCCAAGGTTATTTACTATAAATCTTCCTGATCCGGCAAAATTTGGATCAAGCTTATCATCCTCCACATTCTCGTCATAATGGTTTATGCCGTATGAATTCGCGTGCCATATAGAAACTACAGCGTTTTGTATTGGCAAACAGTTTACATCAGTAACTCTACCCACTATGCTTACCAATTCCCCTGTTGCGCTACTTGGAGAACCAGGTTTTCTTCTTAAATTATTTGAAGAGTTAAAGCTTTTTGGTTTTGCATCAAGATCATAAATCTCTGGGGTTTCAACACAATTGAGTAAAATAGGATCGGCCGCAAATGATGGCAACCAAAACATAGCCTGTATAAAAAGCGCTAATAAGATATTTTTCACTTTCATCTCGTTTATAATGCCTGCACTTGGATTATAGCGTTTTTTTTCTTTCATTTAAAGATGTTGCTATTCCATATCAAGAATAACCATTAGCTCCTTAGGGCTCACATAACCCAGAGCATTTCTTGCTTGTTCATCAAGCAGGCCCAAATCTAAGCTTTTTTCATATAGGTCGAACACTTTATTACTCAACTTTTCCCTTTCAAAAGATATATTCTTTAGCAAAAGTTTACTGTACTCTATCTCTTTTTTTTATCCATTAATGCTGATAAGCCACGTTTACCCGTAATCGTACTGATACTAAAATATAGTGTAAGAGAAGAAATGAGCAAAGCTGTACTTAAACACATTAACCTCTTCTTATTCCTAAATACAAACACCATACTTTTACATATGAGAAGCTAAAAAAACGTATAACATGAAAAAGTGAACAAAAAACTAAGCACCTTAGTTACAGCTTAGAACCCTTTTATCGCAAGCTAAGCGCGGATATACGACTGACAGAGTATTCTAGCCACTGTTTGCCTCAAGGCAACCAATAATCCCCTTTCATAATCAATTTATGGCTGATACTCAAGAACCCTGGCGGGCTTTGCACCTTGGCTTTACTTTATTTATAACGTAAATTTTACCATTCCTTGTCACAACTTTACAGTTTTTATCTCTGCTGCGATGGGACTTTAGTGAGCCTTTCACTTTCATAACTATAGCGAAAACCAAATTACTTTATATTATGGTTACTTACAAGGAGTTAGTCAATTGATAAATTTATCACATTCTGTTAAAATATTGTATAATCGTTGCTGACACTTCTTCGATCGACTTTTGTGTTACATCGATAATTGGCCAATTGTTTTGTTTAAAAAGCTCCTCTGCTTTTTTAATTTCTTTTTCTACTTTCTCAGGGTCAGCGTATACATTATTATCTTCGTTATTAATTGAAGCAAGCCTATTTTTGCGTATTTCCACCAGCCTACTTGTATCTACTGTTAGCCCTATTGTCAGCTTGTTTTCTAACTTTGCTAAATCAACATAAAAGGGTATCTCATTAACAAAGGGGATATTCGCAACCCTATAGCCCCGATAAGCTAAATACATACTGGTGGGAGACTTTGATGTACGCGAAACTCCAACCAAGATTATGTCTGCCTTATCAATATCTTGAATATTTTGTCCGTCATCATGATTAATAGTGTAGTTTATTGCCTCAATGCGCTGAAAATACTCATTATTTATCTCAGTATGCAAGTCAAGGTTTTCGTCTTTTTCAATTTCAAGATAGGAAGAAATTTCTCTAATGATATGTGATAATATTGCTCGATAGGGAATTTCCAATTTTATACAGTTATCTTTTAAATATTTCCTTAGCTCATCGTCAGTAATAGTACATATAACAAAGTGATGCTCGTCACTTTTCTTACCGATTTCCTCCAAAATTCTATCAATTTGTTCTTCTTTTTTCACAAGAGACCAAACATATTCAATTGTTTCTACAGAACGAAAGTGTTTCAGAGCTGATTTTGCAACTGATATAACAGTTTCACCACTTGAATCTGATACTAAGTGTAGATTAAGCTTTTTAAAGTTCATATATTATATAGTATTATACTATGTAATAGTACAGACTCAAGCAATCTGCTACTGAAATTGCATAAAATTGTAATTTTAGGATCAGTTATGTATCATCCAAGTAGAACACACCATATAAATTTGTCTAAACCTCCAGCTGCATCCAAAAAGTACTCTTTATTAATTTATCTTATTACCAGCAAGATTTGGTATAAGATAGAAAATTAGATAGATTTTGCAGTGCGATACAAAATAACGATAGAATATAACGGTAGTAGTTTCTCTGGCTGGCAGAAACAGCAACACTCTGTTGACTCAATCCAGGAGACCATAGAAAATGCTATATTTAATTTCAGTGGCGAGGAAGTCACTTTGCACTGCAGTGGCAGGACTGATGCGGGAGTTCATGCTTTAGGGCAAGTTGCTCATTTTGATATGGAGAGGGAATTTGAACTTTACAGAATAAGGAACGCAATAAACTATCACTTAAAATCGATTCCTATAGTTGTGCTTAATGTAGAAGTTGTAGATGATGGGTTTCACGCACGATTCTCAGCAAAAAAAAAACACTATGAATATAGAATAATTAATCGTTATGCCCCTGCAGCTTTGGAAGCTGGTTATGTATGGCAAGTGTTTAGCCCACTTGACGTAAACATCATACGTGAAGCGGCTAAATATCTGCTTGGAAAGCACAACCTTTCAAGTTTCCGCTCAAAAGACTGTCAAGCTGTAAATCCGGTAAGAACAATTGATAATATCGAGATAGTACAAAAGGGGAGTCATATATACATCAAAATATCTGCAATTTCCTTTTTACATAACCAAGTGAGGATCATTGTCGGCACTTTGGTTGAATTTGGAAAAAATAGAACTAATCCACAAGAGATGCTAAATATATTAAACCAACGTAAAAGAAATGCTGCTGGAGTTACTGCACCACCTTGCGGTTTATATTTGGTAAAGATAGACTACTAGCTTAAGTCCTAATTGGCATTACTATATATAATGCATTTGGGTCATCTTCATCAATGATAATCGTAGCACTATTGCCATCTGACAAGCTAAACTTACATTTATTTTTTATGCAGGACAAAACATCAAGCAAATAGCGTGAATTAAACCCTATGGACATAGGAGCTTCATTATAATCTACCTCTATGGATTCAGTTGCATCACTGCACTCTTGGGAGTTTGAGTTTAGAGTTAATAATTTTTCTCGTAACGAAAACCTAATGAATTTTATTTTATCGGATACAACAACGGAAACCCGATCTATAACACTAGCTAGCTTGCCACTCTCAACAACCATTTGTCTATCTTGAGATGCCGGAATAACAGTTTTATAATCTGGAAAAGTTCCATCTATTAATTTTGATATTAAAATATACTTACCACATGTGAATTTGATTTTTCTATCTGAGAGCTTTATATTAATTTCATTACAATCATCCAATACTTTTAGCAACTCCATGACAGCTTTACGTGGGATTATCACACCAAATTTACCGTTGATATTTTCAGGTTTAGGCCTCTTTACACACGATAAACGGTGACCATCGGTTGCAGCGCAATACAGAAATTGTTCATCTGTATGCAAGTATATCCCATTCAAATTGTATCTTGTATCGTCTAGTGACACAGCAAACTTCGTTTTAGTTAATAAGTCTACCAAATCCGCACTCAGCAGAGTAAAATCATATTTGTGATTTCCTTCCTCAAGAACAGGAAAGTTATTTGAAACTACACTTGGTAAAGAAAAGTTTGCATTTCCGCAAGATATCAATAATTTCCCTTGATCATTCATTCCGAAATTAATATCCAAATCAGTTGGCAACTTCTTCACTATGTCGTGCAAAGTATGTGCTGAGATTTTTACTTCTCCTTCCGCTGACACATCTGCAGCAAGTGAGGCAAATATTGAAATGTCAAGATCGGTGGCCTTTAGTTTTATGCTGTCATGTTGTGCTTTGATATTTATACATGCTAAAACATCTATTGTATTACGCCTTTCAACCACCCCGCTTACTCTGGATAGCGTATTTAAAAGACTTGCGCGGCTGACGCTAAAACACATTTTCTCATACAAAGCTTGCTCTTTAATTTCTACACCCGCAATCTCTGACATATTAACTCTCAAAAATATATTTCAAATGATATCCAAATCCTATGTAAAGTAAAGTGCTATTTTACCGGCAAAAGGCACTCGTTGTATATTTAAGTACAAACATTTTTAAGCATAGACCTAACTTATGTGAATTACCCTAAATTGAGAGCTCCTCTTGAAGTTGTTCAGCACTTGAGTTGTTAAGCTTCTGCTTGTAGTGCTATTTTATAACAAGTCTTTTTGTACATATGAAACAATGGGCTTAACAATAAGCAATGCAATTAATGCAACCACAGCTACAGAAATAATTAACGCTATATTTGAATTTACAATAACAAAACCAATACAAGCAACAGTTGCCGGACCAGCAATTGGAAGTAAGGCTTTATTTACAAATTTCACTAACTGCACCTTCCACTTTTTTGGCTTTTTCCCTAAATGTTTTTACCATCATCTACTGTCCAGGTTATAGAATCTTTACCCTCAATGTTTTTGCCATTATCTATTTGCCCAAACTGTAGGGTCTCTACCATCAAGTTTTTTACCTGTTTCTATTGTCCAAGTCAATGGATCTTTAAATTGAGAATTAAAAAGTGCTAGTAAATTACAGCAAGACTCTGAATATTATTCTCAATTTCTGTTATAACATGTAGCACTTCTGAATATTCTCTCATAGTCTGAATTTGATTCTGTAACCTCTGCTTAAAGTAACTACCTAAATTATTACCTATGTCAGACACAAATTCCCTAGACTTAGCTGAATAACTAAACACCTCTTCACAAAAAACTGGCGGTAAAATACTAGATAGATATCTAAGAGTAAACTTCATTTTAGGATTTAGAAGTTGATTTAAATTACTAGCTTTTTTGTCTATTAACCTGTCAATCAGCTCCTTATTTTCAGACATAGTCTTAACATGCGTGCTTAATTCGAACGCTAATCTTTTATAATCCAGTTCAATTCCATATAAGGTTTTAAAGTCAAGCACAAGCAATGGAATTTTGCTACAGTGGTTAACACAGAAGTTAAAGAGACCACCATGGTCAATTTTTGCCCAGAGTTTTTCTTTTACCTTTTTACCCTTTACATTTTCATATTCTTTTTCTGTCACGCCAAGGTTTTCTGTTTGCATAATGTCATCTTCCCCAAGCAACATTTGAGCAGCTAATATTTTTTCAAAACCTTTTGCATCTTGGTAATTTTTGCCTTTTTCCTTAAGATTCACTAATGTTGTAAAACTTATCCAAAAACTTTGATCTCAAGTGAAGTTAATCTTGATCTTTCTCTTGCTCAATGCATTCTCTAAATTCATTACTACTATCAGTAAATCTTTTTTCTGGCAAATTATTATTTGTTACTAACTTAATAACCGGAGCTCCATCATATAAAAACAGCTTATATAAATCACAGTAATATATTTTCCAATAAAATCGGCAATATTCAGATCATCATAACATATATTACTTTCTACCTGCTGCTATGATGAATCAAGAAGACCATCTATTGTATAATCTGACAAACCGCATGGTTTTGCAATTTTATAGCTTTTCTTGATCTTTTGTAGAAGGATTTTCTGAACTGCTCTAATTTAGACTGCTTTCTCTCTCCTATCAGAGTGTGGTTTAAAACAGACTTAACCATGAAAGTCGCTGTATCGCTTTCACCATACTGGTGCTCTGCCTCAAAATCCTGAACTACAACCTGTTTCTTTTTCCCCTATTTTGTTAAACTCACTAGGAGGTTGAAGTGTTCTATCATGGAAATGTTTTTCTAAGATTTCTATATTCCTTCTCTTGTTTTTCTTAAATTCTTCTTCCGCTGCTTCTAACTTTTTCTTTTCCTTTTCAATCGAGTCTTTTATAAATTGATCCCATTGTTCTTGATTAAACTGACCTAATTCTTCCGATTCATTTTGACTTTCTTGCATTGTCCCTGACGTAATTACCTCATATTAAAAAATATTCAATAATACTATTAAATTTAATAATATATATTAAACTTTTAACCCATCATCACCCAGAAGCAACGACTGGCCAAATGCTTTCCTTTTTTCATTGATGGTCATGAAGCTCGTGTTTTTCACGTATTTCCACAGCTTTTGTCTCTTTTCATGAGAATTTCTATTGCATCTTTGTCGTATGACAAGCACAGATCTTTACCAAATCTCGGTGTTAGCCAAGAATTTAGGTGATAGACGATATTTTCCAGTGTTAGCAAAACCGTTTGCTTCCAAAGGGAAAGGTGTGCTTCGACCAAATTGCTGTAAGTGTTGTCGCCTGGTATGCTAAGCAACTGCGGTGGAACGCCAAAAGCCAGTGCAATATCGCAGGCTGAGCTGTGTTTGGGTTCAATAAAATCCATATCTCTTGACGATAGATTCATTTCTTTCCATCCAAGCGCCTCCTTCAAGCAATATTGGCCTTCCAGCGTTGACGGAGCTTGAGTAATGACCTGTTTTTCGACTCAATCATCAACACATAAGCATTGCCGCTAATTAATCGATAAGTCATAATTCCTTCAATGAACCCTAATTTTTATGTTATTGGGCTAGGAGAAGAAAGCAACTTCAGTGACGGATGGACTTTTAGTTGTGACTTTCCCCGCTTAGCGCGTTGGTAAAGAATAAAAGGTACTGAAGATACAGAATTTGCAATCATGTTGATTACTCAAAAGACAATAACATTTTTGACTAGCCTTCCTCAGCAAAACTTGCATATAAGCTCACTCCAACTTGGCTCCATTATGAGCTGCAAAGTAGAGTATTCATGTGCTTTTTCCTTTGAAAGATATTGAGATTCATATTTGTCCCCTGTTTGTTGAAAAAATTGAATTTGTTGAAAAATTGAAATTATGGTGGAATTATATAAATTGGTATCACACATATGAACGTCATGTTTGAAAACAATCTCTACACAGCAGTAAAAGGCAGGAGGGAATGATTAAAAAAATGAGCTTTTTTCTGAGCTGAGCGAAGCCACCTAAGATAGAGAATGGATCAGGAAGGAGTGCTGCATAATTAATTATGCTAGTAACTAGCTTTCCTATGTCTTATTGCACTAACTACTACCATACGTTCTATATTATTTCTTTCATAAATCACACGGTAATCATCTATTCATACTTTACGAGATCCTTTAAATTTGTATGACAAAGACTTCCCTATTTTCTCAGGATTAACTATGAAGTGCTCTTTATATGACTTTTTCAACTCTCAATCTTATTGTTTTTGGGAGAGCTGGAAAATCCGTTCTGTAACATCCTTTAGAAATTCAATTTTGTAGGGCTTTATTCCCACTTAACATCTTCAAGCTTAACTCTTTCTGCACCTGGGCATTTAGCAGCAAGTTCAGCTAGTGCCATATCTTTTTCCTCAATTTCAATTGCTTCTTGCATTAGCTCTTGCGCCAGATCTTGAATGGACTGTTTTTTATTCTAGCCAACTTAACAAGATACTCTAAAATTTCATTATTAAAAGTTATGCTGAATCTTGAGTCTGACGTATGTTTTACTAAAACCTACTACAACAATTATACGGAATTTCCCTGAATTTCTCAATAAAAGAAGTTACCTATATGTAAAGAAGATTTTGTGCACCTGTGTTGACAAACAAATGAAGATTTACCATAACTGGCTCTTGCTAATGGCACAGAAGTTAATGCATTACAAGATATCATTAGGAATAAAGAAAACTGTGGTCAGTGTTATGCATTGGGATGACATTAACAGATTTAAATAGCAAAGAAATGTAACATGGTAAAGTGGCTAGTATCTAATCAGCTTATCGATTATAACCATGCCGTAAAATTCATGGAAGTAAAAATTCAAAGAATTTACGATAGTTTATCTGATGAGCTAGTATGGCTGCTCCAGCACCCTCCGCTTTACACAGCAGGAATCAGCGCAACAGATGACGACATTGTTGAAAAATTATTTCCTGTATATAAAACAGGCAGGGGTGGTAAATATACATACCATGGCCCGGGTCAGCGCATTATATATCTAATGCTCAATCTTAAAAAAAGAAATAAATGCGATATAAGGCTATATATCAGAGATCTAAGTAATTGGATCATTAATGTTCTAAAGTACTTTAATACCAACGGAGAATTCAAAGAAGATAGAATAGGTATTTGGGTGAACAACAACGGAGTAGAAGGGAAAATAGCAGCTTTTGGCATTCGTGTAAGAAAATGGATAACTTACCATGGCATAGCACTTAACGTTTCTCCAGATCTTTCTCACTACAGAGGCATTATTCCTTGCGGGCTGAAAGATTATGGTGCTACATCAATGAAAGAACTAGGAGTCGAAGTTTCACTTTCTGAATTGGACGACATATTAAAAAAAGAGTTTCATAAGATATTTTAATGCGTTTCGTTATTGTTTACATTTTATACTTCTCCTTGTTTTATGTATTAACACGGGTGTCTGTGCAGTTGATCAAGTTGATATTATTTCTCCTTCTTCAAAGGGAAAAGAATCAGATCCAACTACCGTGAAAGAATATGTGGAAGCCTTGGATTTTTATCCCCATGTTTCGGAGAAAATACACAGTAACGATAGTCCATTTCACTCTAGATCCGACGAATTCAGAGCAAATGATTTGATTAGTGCCTTAACTGACGATAGCAAAATAACTTGGTGCATTAGAGGAGGAACAGGAGTTTCCCGGTTGATTTCCTATCTAGAAAAGTCACCCAATGATAAAAAAGAAAGAATTGCCTAAAAAATTCTCATGGGGTATAGCGATATAACTGTCTTACACATTTATCTACAAGCTAAATGCGATTGGCAAACTCTTTACAGTACCATGTTGGAAATAATAGTAAATAACTCCGTTTCTGATAGCTCTGTTGAAAATTAAAAGAGTTAATTCTGAACAAACGAGATTCCATTAGATTTGACAACTTAAAAATAATCGACAATGGTATAAAACTAAAAAACGGCAGATTAGAATCTAAAATTATTGGTGATAATATGACTTTAATTGAAAATAGCATAGGAACTGCTTGGCAAGTAAATGCAAAAGGCAAAATTTCATTTTTGGAAGACATAAGAGTTTATCCATATGCAATGGAGCGCAGCTTAGATCACCTAAAACAAGTTCATACTTTCGATGGAGCGCAAGCGGTGATTTTTGGTAGCTTTACTAATATTCCGGTAACGATAATCGATAATCTTATTGAAATCGTAAATAGAGGGATTTGCAAAAAGTGTCGACTTTCCGGTGTTCACAATTCAAGAAATAGGTCATAGGTATACAAACGATCCCTTATCTCTTAACACCCACACTACCATTGGCATTCAAGATGAAAAAGAAGGTATGTTTTTTATGGGTGTGCAGAATTTACAGATTGATTTACCTGCATTACAGTAGAATGGATGCATAATGTCAGTGCCATCCAAGTAACCTTATGCGTGACACTATTTGTTGCCTCAGCAACTAAAATATTAAGAAATTTACCAAGTAAAAAAAGCAAAAGAAGCCCTGTGGACAGTTTACTTCAAAATATATTGGTAGCTAAGCGGTTAACTCGTGACTTCTTCTCTGAGTTGGTACAATTTCAGCCCTAGGAAGGACCAGTAGTTTAAGCTATGATATCAACAGATACGCTAGCTTTAAGCAGGTTTTTAGCCACAGCAATTTTAGCCTATTTTTCACTCTCCTCTCTCTTCCGCCCTGCCTTTTTGATAATCGACGGAGATTCCTTTTTGTCTACCTCTTTCTTACCCAACTTAACACCCTCATCAAATTTTTAAGCAAAAGCAACTATCTCATCTATTATGCGTTTTTTCATTTGTTCATATGCTAGTAATTCTTCTTCCGACCAATTAAACTTATTCATCTCTTCATAAGCTCGTTTTATTTACGTCACTACCTACTATTTTATCTAGGTACTCTCCCCTTGTTTCTGCTGCATATCGAAAAAAATAACACCATTTTTCTACTATACTTTCCAGTTGATCTTCTTCCGTCTTTGTAAATTTTGGTAGTTCAACGAATACGAAATAGAAGTCCTTTAAGTCATGTTCATTGGTATTCTCATCCCGAATAGTATGATTTGATTTGTGCTTAGCCTTTATCTGGAAAAATAATACAATCAGCAACAGCTATGAAGATAATTTGCTTGAGTTTATGACAATCATCACCTTGATCCGCTTAACTTGAGTAAGCTTTAGTAGAATAATATTGAACGCGCTTTCTAAGCCTCTGGTCTTAGTAAGCTACATTTCTATAATATATCTGGAACCCTTGAGAGTCCTTACACAAAACATCGACAATACTCTGCTTTTTAGCGGCAATTTCAGGGTCCAGAATGGTAGCTAAAATCCAACGTCCTGAATTGCAGCTAAGCCAGCAAAGCCTAAAATATCATTTAAGAAATAAATAAGAATATCTTTATTCTTTTCAGTATCAAATACTCTTTTTAAGGTATAAGAAATACCTTAAAAAGCATTAAAATTATGCACTACTTCTTACAAATATTCAATCTTTTTGTTTTGGATGTGTTAAAAACAAGTGGCCTTGTGATTAGCAAAACCAGCTGATACTGGGCTTAATGCCAATTGGCTACATATACGTGACATCATTTATGTGTCTAGTCACAATTAGCACAAGAAATTTACTTAATGGAAAAAAAAGGTAAAAGAACCCCTGGCCATTGCCTATTTTTAGTATTGGCGTTTTTTTAAGTCTTAAACGCTGCAATTTAGCGACTTTTAAACTGCAACAGACCCTCAGTTTAAGCGCTGAGAAACTTACTAAACAGAAAAAAGGTAAAAGAATCCCGTGGTAGAAGTTACCCACTCTCTAATCCTAAAAATTGGCGTACTATATTGTCTTAAACGACTTATAAGCGCGTTTCAGCTTGCATAGGAAAAATCTAGAAGTCTAGGTGAAATTAATAAAGACATAAGATGTACATAGTGCAAAAAATTAAACATAAGAGACCAACAATAATACCCTTGTCGTTTAATCTGCACAGATGAAGATAACTGGACATCTCCAACCTTGGTAATTGGGCTGGAGGAATTTGTCAAGTAGTTTTTTTCATTTCTATTGCCCCCTATCTATTCTGAAAAGTTATTACCTTTTCATTTTCTCAACCAAACAATACCTACTCATGTCACTTATCTATTTTCTACTCCACCAGAGGCAGATGCGACCAATCTGGTAAATAGGTATTTGTTGGGGAGAAATTATTTTGTGATTCCTCTTACTAAGTCTACCGAATATAGTTTAGAATCGCTTAGTGATTTTGTTTTTGTAAAGATGGTTCCCCTGCCATTTGGTAGCCATGCTAGGGATTCGATTTTATATCCCTCTGAAAGTAGATGTTCTTTTTTGCCATCTGGCTACATAATTCCTATGTAAAATTCCCCAATTGGATCTTTGTAAAAGCTGTAAGATCCCAATTTGGCGACCAAATAGGTGTAGCGTACTTTCCACTTTCAAAACTAATTCTCTTAGGCTTTTTATTCTTTATTAGTAAAACCGATGATATATAGTTGCTGACTTCCACTCACACCAGAACTAAAGACCATATATTTCTGATCTGGGGAAAATAGAGAGAGAAGTGCTTATATCCAAACTTCTAGTGGTTTTTTCGTGCGCTTACTGTTCAAATCTAGAGACAACATATTTGCTTTACCATTAGATGAATGGGAGATTAAAAGAGATTTTCCGTCAGGAGAAAATTTCGGGGAGAGATTACTCCCTCGAAAGCACTAATTATTGACTCAGTACTGTCTTTTAGATTCTTCAATATTACGTAGCTTCTACTACCCAGATATTAGATGTAAATAATATTATCTCCACTTGATGCAAACCTTGGTGTTGACACAAATTTGTTGCCATTTGTTAAGTATTTTATATCACTTCCATCTTGATTCATAACAGCAATTCTGCGTATGGATTTGTAATTACTATCTTTTTCTTCAGCTATTTACGCTGTCTTCGTGTTAAAATGCCCTTTCTCACCAGTTAATCTATCATGTATCGCATCTGAAACAAAATGGGCAATCTTTCTCTAATCTTTTGCTGAAAAAACAACCGAATGAGTAAATAACTCCCTTTTTGTAAAAGAATCAAAACAAGTGTAACGATAACTCTAAGGCTTTATCTGATACTTCACTTAAACTCACTGTAGCCAACGTATCGCCACATGGTTTGTAAAGCGCGATTTTAGCTTCTGTACCACGTTTTACATTAAATAAGCTACAATTGGATAAATTTGCCTCAATTATCTTTGTGATGCTTTCGCTTAACTCACTCCCCAGCTCTGTTTTGCATGCACATTTTGGACACAACAAGGCTAATATTATCAACAGTGTTTTCTCTTATGTCAACATACAAAGCAACTTTAGCGAAGTAAGGAAGAAATAACGAAAGAAGTAATGTTAGCTGACGAGAATTCATTTCATACTTGTTCTATTTGGACTTTAATTATAGGCCTTTTTAGTAAATATTCATTTAAGATACTGAATATTGAACTCTCAATCTTATTT
>NZ_JADAKK010000013.1:0-4036 GCF_020278625.1 Wolbachia endosymbiont of Mansonella ozzardi | reverse complement strand
GTTGACTGTAAACTAAACGCTGACTCAACTGTTTTTATAATCCTCTGTATAATAGCTGCATCTTCTGACGCTTCGAAAACACCAGGCGCAAATATCCTTGGTTTTGCAAGCAATTTATTTTTCTTGTTGACAATTGCTGTCACTACAACAGCTCCAGCATCCCTCATTCTCTTACGCATTTTTATAACACTACTCTCTGGATAACGTAGCAACAGCCCGTCAACACCAAAGTAGTCAACATCAATTGAATCAACCTTTTCCCCGCTTTCTAAATTAACGATATCACCTGGTGCAATCATTATTGCTTTTTCCACACCGCACTCTTTAGCAAATTTTACATGAGCATGCGTGTGAATATACTCACCATGAACTGGAATAGACATTCTAGGTTTTACCAAAGAATACATTTCCCTTAGCTCTGCTTTTACTGGATGTCCAGAAGCATGAACATGCTCCATTTTATCAATGATAACCTCTATGCCCATTTCGATAAAGGCATTGAACATACTGTGTGCACGAGTTTCATTGCCAGGAATGATTTTTGACGAAAAAATCACTGTATCACCCTGTTGCATTTTAAATGCATGATGATTCTTATTAGCAAGTTTTGAGGTTGCTGCCATCAGCTCGCCTTGGCAACCGGTGCAGATCAATAATAGCTTTTCTCTTGGTAAATCTGCCACGTCTTTTGCTTCACAAAATTCAACAGAATTGGTTAAATACCCGCTATCTTGTGCAACTTTTACTATTCTCCATAAAGACTTTCCAAGTAGAACCACTTTTCTTCCCAGCACCTTTGCAGCTTGGCTTATTGTTTCAATCCGCGCTAAGTTTGAAGCAAAAAGCGACACAGCAACTAGCTTTTTAGATCGCCTTATTATGTTATAAATATTGCCATAAATCTCACCTTCTGATTCAGGATTATGTTTGCTCAATATGTTCGTTGAATCGCAAATTGCTGCAAGCAGTTCACCTTTATCGCCGACTTCTTTTAAACGACTTATGTTAGAAGTTAAACCAACAACAGGCTTTGGATCAAATTTCCAATCGCCAGTATGAAGCGCGCTACCCACATTAGTGCTAACTAATATTGAATGTGCTTCGGGAATTGAGTGAGTTACGTTTATAAATTCAACGGTGAAAGGATCTAAATTTATGCTACCGTTTATGTCCACCTCTTTCACAGGTACTATACTCTCTAGCCGAAACTCCTTTAGTTTTTCCTTAAGAAAATTAATTGTGAACTTTGTTGTGTATATGGGACATTGCAACTCTTCCCACGAATAAGGCACTGCACCGCAGTGGTCTTCATGCGCATGCGTAATTATTATTCCGAGCAAATCCTTTTTTCTTTGAGCAATAAAGTTCACATCAGCAATTAATAGCTCAATGCCTGGCATAGTTTCATCGGCAAAACCAATACCAAGGTCAATCATAATCCACTTACCTTGGTAATGATATAGGCTTACATTCATCCCAATTCTGCCTATTCCTCCAAGCGGAAGAAATAAAAATTCGTTCTTGTTTATATTCATTAATTTTAAATTATTAAAATGCGAGAATAGCAAAACTTCGGTCTTAAATAAAGGAGTTTATTACTTCAATAACCCTAGTAACCTATTCATAATCTTTTCAGGAGCAAAACAGCGAAAGTAAGAACAACCATTTGCAAGCTGGTGTTGAGTTTCTGTTCGCAATTTTTCCACAATCGCCTGTATTCCTCCAGCCAAGCAAAAGATCTCTCAACAACCCATCTTTTTGGCAATACAGCAAAGGTATGTAACCTACTTCGCTTTATTACTTCAACAGTTGCACCAACGATAGCTTTTATTTGTGTTGTAAAATTTTCTCCTGTGTAGCCGGCACCAACCAGCATGTTTTTAGCTTTAGAGAGGGTTGCTTTAGCATTTTCGACCATTTTCACAGCACTGCTACGGTCTTGCCTTCATTAAATAAATTGCACTTGGCAAACCTTGTGAATCAACTCCAATATGACGCTTTATTCCTGAAATCTTTTTACCTGCATCATAACCCTTTTTTTCAGCAGGTTTTTAATGCTTTGAGAACCAATTATACAAAAACTAGTTTTCTCTCTTCGGCCTTTGGTGATACGGACTTCTCCAACTAATTTTTTTAACACACGTTCTAAAATACTTTCTATATCCTCACTAGGCTTTTCACTCCATTTTTTAAAGTGGTCGTAACAACTTCGCCATTTGGAAATTCTTGTGGCAGCATTCTCCACTAGCAGGTGCTTTTTAGGACGTATAATACTTCACAAAATACTCCATATAAATCAAGTTTTCTTGGTTTGTTTTCTTCCTACTACTCTCCAGAATTGGTCTTATTTTTTCAAATTGCTCTCTACTTATATTACTTGGATAATTTTCCTGTATAGGTAACCTCATTATCAATCTATGCCTACTTTACCTAATCTCTTCAAGATTTTAAACAGGTTCTTACAACTAAATTCTTGCCTGAGTATGTTTATCATACAGGATATAGGTGTATGGCATAATACAAAGCCATTGTTACGCTTATATGTTGTCAATAGTCTATTAATAATCTTATGGTATAATTAACTTTGAAGGCTTTAGGTAAAGGAGACTATGACAGAAGCAAATCTAATAGTTGCATTGAAGACTAAAATTAAAGAATTTAGTTTCAGTAAATAAAAAGTCGATATCAGTAATAAATCAGCAAACTCTGGTGAAACAATGTATTTCGATTTTCCAAGAATGAACTTTGTCATTAATGGAAAAGTTATAGATAAAGTTTTAACCTATGCGTTAATGGAAGGAGCTAAACATCACAAAAGCAACCTTTTTAATAGTGACGATATATATAGTACTGAAACCGTAACAGAAAAACAAAGAGAAATAGACACAGATTATGGTAAAACTTCTATTGATTTGGTGCTCAAAGATCTTGAAAAAGAACTCGTGCAAGACAGATTGAGTGAGTTGTTGAAGGATCACTGTAAAAACCCTGAAACTTCTGATTATCAGAAAACTAACTCATACAAGAAAGAGTTTGAAAGGTTTTTATAATGCTGAAAGAAAGCATATGCATCTATTACCAAAAAGGAAATTAGGACAGAAATTATTGCCCGTTCATAAAATAAGTTTTTAAGGAAATGTTTCAATACACTGAAGCAGGTGTTCCAAGTAATCATATTTTAGAAAAGCCAGTCACTAATTGTAACCAAGCAGGATATAGAGCTGGCATACTTATATTGAGTATCACGCTGCACTTGGCAATTATGAATTAATTTATTAAACCCTAAAAAAGTAATGAATATTGATGAAACTGACTGTAATAATATAAAAGTAAAGCCCGATATGGAAATACCTGCAACCAAATTTAACAATCCAGGAGAAAAAATATGTGATCTATCTACTTCACTGAAACTTACACTTGAGCCTCAAGATGGAAAGGATGGCATAACCTATAAAAATGGTAAATTATCACTTACTGTCCCTAAGGAATTAAAAAATTACAAAGAGGGAGGTAGAAACTTGTTCGATGTTATAGAGGAGTATTTCCAAAATTCTGCAAAAAGTTAGAATTTTAATTCGAAGTAAAAACACAAATAGAGCATAATTTGAACAGTTCACTGGAAGTAAATACTCATCTAAAAAGCGTAAAACCTCCTATTCGTAGTGGTAATTATGTCCTTGGTCATTAAAACTGTAATATAAACTCAAGTCAAGAAAAAGTCTCTAGGTCGTGGTTAGATTAAAACTTGACCTTACTCCTTTTTAACCCGTGCTTGCACCCTAGAAAGTTACCACTTTTCCAAAGTATGGAGTACGATTTTAACTTGATGTTAAGACGAATGGAATTACACCATTACGGTTTCATGACATCAGATCGCACCTTTCCATAGTAATCAGATGTTATATTTTAACCTAAATGGCCACTTTTATACTCACCACTTGATAAAATTCTAGATTTCAGTGTTACGCGCTGGAATGACAAGTCTATGGGTAAATCCAAGTAGCCTTTTCTTGTTATCCCAGCAGTTGATACTAGG
>NZ_JADAKK010000070.1 GCF_020278625.1 Wolbachia endosymbiont of Mansonella ozzardi | reverse complement strand
TTCGTTTCTATTGGATGACGTTATAACTTTTTTCTACTTTCGTCTGTCCCCTTTCCGTGTAGTGGGATTGGTATTACATTAATTATTCTATAATATATATTGTTTATTAATAAATCTATACTATAATAACCACTTTTATTAAGATAGTATTATGACATATCACTTAACATTTACTTCTCAAACGAACAACATTCCATAGACAATGGTAGTAATGAGTTCTCGGTAAAAGATAAAGAAGGCAACAGATTTATCATTACCGCAGATGGCAACCAAAAGGGAAAGTTTTCTTTTTGTAAAGATGGCGGTAGTGAGTGTAAGTTTACTCAATACTATGCAGCTAAAGATCCAAAAATGTGTAACAAGCTTTCTGATATTGACAGTGCTGACTATATAAACGTTATTATGGAAGGATATGATAAAGAATATTTCCAAGGCATAATATTAGGTGAACTAAATAAGTGTAATATTGATTACGCAGTAGTGGATGATGGCAAAACGCAAAATGTGCTGCACAGTCTCTCAATGGATGACTATACAATACAGGAAGATGCCAATATACCTACTTTAGAGGATCTTACAATCTAATCTCATTATACTATTTGTATACGCAAGAGCTTTCCTGGCTCCAGTATCCGTTACTTGAATGATACCTATCATTCCAGTACGTGAAGCTCTCTTCTAGGAATTTTATTAAGTTGGTGAGCATAAAAGTAGCTGTTTTAGTTAAAATACAGTATTTTAATTATTATGGAAAGAATGGATCCTAATTTCAGCTACTTGGATAACACTCTCCTACCAGATTCAAATCAAAATGTTCGTACAAATGTACGTCAAGCGCTGGAATAACAAGCCTCAAGGAGTTTATGTAAAATCTAGTATTCACGGAAATTACACTTTTTTCATGCATTTTATGTTTTTTTTATAATTAATGGAGAGTGATATGACCACTGGTTTGACATTTTATAAAAATTCACAAAGGCAAGCAGCAGATAAAACTTCAGATCTTAATGAAACTAAAGTCATAGTTTACGAAGACGGTGGAGGCAACAAATATATTTTGGATGCCTCAGGTATTTCCAATCTGAGTAACATTGATGATATTAAGTTAAGTAATCTGCTAAAGGCAGAGGTAAAATTTAAATACCATCCAAGTGATGGTAAAGAAGCTGAAAAAAAAGGACTTGGTAACATTATAGGTACATTATTTGCTATAAAGAATTCTAGCACTGCTAATAGTAAAACAATTCTTGAAAAAGAAATAGCAAAAGAGCCTGTTGTAGATGCTATATTTAGCATAAAAGAAAATGCTGGAGACGCAAAATCAATTTTTGCAGAGGAAATAGCAAAGAAAGTAGATGTTACGGGAGCTATACTTGGTGCAACAGACGTAGGTGGCAAAAAATCAATTTTAGTGGAGAAATTGGGAGGATTTCTTGCTAGTCGAGATGAAGTAAAGTATGATAGTGCACAGAATTCACCTAATCAAGCAGCAAAAGCTTTCTTAGAAAGTAAAGGCCTGGCAAGTGCATCAGATGCAGCTACTCAATTACTTGATGATGACAATGAAACTACATTAGCAACAGCAGTATTGGATGTAAAAAAAGATGCCACTAATCCTACACTGGAAACAGCTCTTGCAGCTAATAGAACTTTACAAAATGGTGTAGCAGGCAATTTGGCCTTAAAAACAGCTGTAGCAGCTGATGAGGGATTTCGAAGTGCTGTAACAAGCACTTTAGCAAAACCAGCAGATATAGCAGCTGTTCCAGCTTTGCAAAATGCTGTAGCAGGCAGTGACACCTTAAAAACAGCTATAATAACTAATACGGCGTTTCAAGATGCTGTAGCAGGTAAAAAAGTTTTACACGATAGTGTAACTACTCGACTACTTACTGGTAACAATACAGGTAAATTAGGAACAGCGATTTTGAATACTAAAAGTACTGATGACAAAACGTTAGTAGAACAACTTGCACAAATCCCTGATTTCAAAAATGGTACTAAAATCCAGGCTAATGCTGAAGATCTGGTTTTCCAAAGCGCTGTAAGAGACGTAATGTCAAAACCAGTCTTTGATATTCCAACAGACGCAAGTGAACCACTTAATTGGGAGTGGTAAATCGGGTAGTGACACTTGACATGTCATTCCACGCACCTTTCTTGTAAGTGCACTTTCCTTGTCATTCCAGCGTGTGACGCTGGAATGACTTTGTTACACGGCAACCGAAAAACCTAGCGGCTACTGACAAAATTCATTATAAAGTAGGTATTTAACTACCGAAGAAAGAATATGCCACAGAAAATGAAAGTCGGTAATCCAAAAGAAGATGTATGGTCTAGGAGTGTAATGGTATAGGTTTAGTATAACAATTCCGGAGGCTTTGTCCACTGCAAACATGTAAATTCAAAAAGGGTAAGACCCTTAAGAATTTTGAGTCTTTTAGTGCAATTGTAGGCCACAACAAAGTCGTAAAGATGCTCTTTGAGTTGCTGATGTGACCGGTAACAATACTTATTAACGTGGCATTTTTTAAAGTCCTATTCACATGCTCAACTTGCCCATTCGTCCAAGGATGGCTAACTTTTGTTATATGATGTTTCAAGTCATTCTCTTCACAAACCCTATAAAATATGTGTTGAAACGCGTTCTTATGGCATTTTTGTTGGTACATTGTATGCTGTTATCTGTCAAAATAGTGTGGATTTTATATGGTAAAATTCTCACGTAAAAACTCAGCAGCTATGGGTTTTGTAGCACTTTTATGCAGCTTAACATAGGTGAATTTGCATGTTCTATCTATTGCAAAAAACAAATACAACTTTCCTTCCTCTGTTCTGACTTCTGCGATATCAATATGAAAATAGCCTGTAGTATGTATAATTTATTTAATTACATATGAAAATTTTAGTTTGATTAAACGGATAAAAGCTGTATTACTGTTTAATATAACTGAGAAATGAAATGATCCCGTAGCTCAGCCGGTAGAGCAACTGACTTTTAATCAGTGGGTCGCGCGTTCGATTCGCGCCGGGATCACTAAGGTTTCAAAAGCCATGGTGAAAGAACAAGACAAGGTATTCACTAATTTGAGTGGTAAAGGAACTCCACTACTTAGGGATGCAAAAAAACGTGGTAGTTGGCAAAAAACAAAAGAACTACTGAGTTTAGGGTCAGAAAAAATCATTGATGAAGTAAAAAAATCTGGCTTAAGAGGTCGAGGAGGTGCAGGATTCTCTACCGGCCTTAAGTGGAGCTTTATGCCCAAAAATCCTTCAAAAGAACAACCAACATACTTAGTAGTCAACGCAGACGAGTCAGAGCCAGGTACATGCAAAGACAGGGATATATTACGATACGAGCCACACAAGCTACTTGAAGGTATTCTTCTGGCTGGGAGAGCAATCTGCGCGTCAGTTGCGTACATTTATATTAGGGGTGAGTTTTATAATGAATATTTAGTTCTAAAAAAAGCACTTGAGGAAGCCTATAAGGAAGGCCTGATTGGAAAAAATGCCTGTAAATCGGGCTATGACCTTGATGTATTTATACATAGGGGAGCAGGAGCTTACATATGTGGAGAAGAAACAGCTCAGCTTGAATCAATTGAAGGAAAAAAGGGCTTTCCTCGTATGAAGCCCCCATTTCCTGCAGATATTGGGCTTTTTGGCTGTCCAACCACGATAAACAACGTTGAAACTATAGCTATGGTTCCAGATATTCTTCGTCGTGGAGGAGAGTGGTTTG
>NZ_JADAKK010000012.1 GCF_020278625.1 Wolbachia endosymbiont of Mansonella ozzardi | reverse complement strand
GATAAGGAAACCGGAGGAATCTTTAAGTAGTTTTTTTCGTTTCTATTGGATGACATACGCTGCTAAAAGTTTGTCATATGGTTATGCAAAAGGTCCATTTACTCTAAGCATATTACATGTATACTTATTACTAAATTAAATTTGAAATGATAAGAAATGAACGAATTTAAATCGATCCGTAATATTGCGATAATTGCGCACGTTGACCACGGCAAAACTACTTTACTCGATAACATGTTAAAACAAAGTGGCACGTTTCGGGAGAATCAAGAAGTTCAAGAACGAGTGATGGATAGTGGTGATCAAGAGCGTGAACGCGGAATTACAATACTTGCAAAATGTACATCAATAATGTGGAGCGATGAAAAAATCAACATTGTTGATACACCGGGGCATGCGGACTTTGGTGGAGAAGTAGAAAGGGTGCTATGCATGGCAGATGGTGTGTTGTTGCTAGTTGACGCTGTAGAAGGTCCCATGCCACAGACTAAGTTTGTGTTATCAAAAGCACTAAAAGCAGATTTGAAGCCGATTGTGCTAATCAATAAGGTTGATCGGCCAGACAGTAGAATCGATGAAGTGTTGAACGAAATATATGAATTGTTTTTCAACCTTGATGCAACTAACGAACAGCTTGATTTTCCAGTATTGTACTCTTCTGGTAGGAATGGCTGGTGTGTTAAAGAACTCTCTGACGAAAGAAAAGATTTAAGCCCATTATTTTCAACGGTTATAGATTATATAAAACCATCTATTTACAACCAAAGTGCACCTTTTGCTATGCTGGTTACTTTACTTGAGTCTGATAAATTTCTTGGCAGGATATTGACAGGGAAAGTTTACCAAGGAATTGCAAAAGTCAATTCAGATCTTAAGGTACTCGATCTTGATGGTAAGGTAGTTGAGCGAGGAAGGCTGACTAAGTTACTCTCATTTTCTGGCTTAAAACGTATTCCAGTAGAGCAAGCTATAGCAGGAGACATAATAGCAATTGCAGGACTCGAAAAAGCTTCAGTTTCGGAAACTATAGCAGCATCAGAGGTTACAACTGCAATCAGTTCAACTCCGGTCGATCCGCCAACAATGGCGATTACTATAAGTGTTAATGATTCACCTTTCGCTGGGCAAGAGGGAACAAAGCTTACTTCCACTGTCATAAAGGACCGTTTATATGCAGAAGCTGAGACAAATGTTGCGATTACTGTGACTCCGACATCAAGTGGCGAGGCATTTGAAGTGGGTGGACGTGGTGAGCTACAGCTTGGAGTTTTAATTGAAAATATGAGAAGAGAAGGTTTTGAGCTTTCTGTTTCGCGTCCTCATGTATTATTTAAAGAAAAAGACGATAAAAAGCTTGAACCTATAGAAGAAGTGGTAATCGACGTAGATGATGAGTATAGTGGAATCATCATGGAGAAACTCAGCTTCCGAAAAGGTGAAGTAATTGACATGAGGCCTTCTGGCAATGGTAGAACAAGGTTAACATTTTTAGTGCCATCAAGGGGGTTAATCGGTTATCAAGGGGAGTTTCTAACCGATTCTCGCGGTGCTGGTACCATCAACCGTTTATTTCACAGTTATGCTCCTCATAAAGGTCCAATTTCTGGAAGACGCAATGGAGTATTAATTTCTACTGATAAAGGTGAGGCTGTGGCGTATGCAATCTTTAATTTGCAAGATAGGGGGATCATGTTCATTAAGCCACAAGACAAAGTATATTGTGGTATGATTGTTGGTCAGCACAACCGCAACAATGATTTGGAGATAAATGTACTCAAAGGTAAGCAGTTAACAAATGTAAGGGCTGCAGGTAGTGATGAAGCTATAAAACTTACTCCGCCAAAAATAATGACTTTGGAAGAGATGATAGCATATATAGATGATGATGAATTGGTGGAAGTCACTCCAAAGTCTATACGTTTACGCAAGAAGTTTCTTGATCCAAATGAGCGTAAACGTGCAAGAAGGGAGAAGAATAAGGAGTAGAGTTAAAGCTGGAGGTTTTCTGACAGGCTTGTCTGCATTTTAGAAAAGCGTCTGATGATCAACGAAAAAATTGTAAGAGAGAGCTTAAAAAAAGTCATAGAGCAAAAAAGTGGTAAAAATGTAATCGCTCTTGGCATAATATCTTCGATTGTTATTAAGGGCAGGGATGTTGGTTTTGCGCTTGAGATTTCTGGTAACATACAAGCAAATGAAGGATTGAGAAGAAATTGCAAAAAAGCTGTTAAAGCTATACCGGGAGTAGGGAAAGTGACAGTGGTTGCTACTGGTCAGAAGCAAGCTGAACAACAAAGAGCTAAACTACATATCAAGGGAGTGAAGAATATAATTGCTGTTGCATCTGGCAAAGGAGGTGTGGGTAAATCTACAGTTGCACTAAATCTCGCCTTTTCATTGACAAAGTTAAAGCACAAAGTTGCACTAGTTGATGCAGATATATATGGTCCTTCGATTCCCAAAATGCTTGGTGTTGAGGAATTAAAGCCAAAGATACATGATGGTAAAGCAATGCCTATAGAGAAGTACGGACTGCATACTATTTCAATCGGCTATTTTATCGATAAAAATCGTGCAACAATATGGCGTGGACCTATGATCACGAAAGCACTTCACAATTTGCTAATGGGAACAAGATGGTCCGATATAGAGTATTTGATAGTTGATACTCCACCTGGAACCGGCGATGTGCATTTAAGCCTGATGGAGAATTTTAACTTAACCGGGGCGATAATAGTCTCAACTCCACAGGAGCTTGCTCTAATCGAAGCTTGTAAAATTTACGATATGTTCACAAAGCTTAGCGTGCCGATTGTTGGTATCGTAGAAAATATGAGCTATTTTACTCAAGACAACTCAAAAATATATATATTTGGAAAAGATGGCACAAAAAAAATGTCCGAAGAATTAGGAATCAAACTCTTAGGCAAAGTTCCTTTAGATCCACAAATATGCCATGCTTCTGACTGTGGAAATCCTTTAATGCTAAGTGAAGGTTTAGCAGGGGTTTATGAAGACATTGCTAAAGATGTTAAGTCTTTTTTAAATAGTCTATAAAGACTATTTAAACTATTTTCAAAACAGGTAAAATGTAGTTTTAGGGTTAGCGTGAATAAAATGAATTATAATGTAATCATTTCAGGTGGTGGGTTGCTTGGTCTCATTACTGCTATTGGCTTAAGCAATGACTCCATGTCTGTAGCTGTGATTGAGAAAAATAGCTTACCGCGCGTAATTGATGACAACCGAGCATTTGCTATTTCTCAGGGGTCAAAAAAAATACTGGAAAAATTAGGGATTTGGCAGTTCATAGAGAGCAAAGCTGAGCCGATACTTGATATATGCATACTAGATGGAAATAGTCCAGTCACTGTGCACTACGATCATAAAATGGTCGGGGAAGAGCCAATGGGCTATGTTATCAATAACGCTAACATATGGAATGCAATCAACAATAATTTTTTGAATAAACTGAATATATACTCTCCGCATTCTTATAAAACAATTGCTTGTGAATCGGGATTTGTGGAAGTTACCCTTGACGATAATCGGCAATTAATATCATCGCTACTTATCTGCGCTGAAGGTAAAAACTCCAAACTACCGGAGTTACTTTCTATACCAGTAATAAAATTTGATTATAAGCAAGATAGCATAGTATTTAATGTAGAGCATGAACTGCACCATCAAAACTTAGCTGTAGAACGATTTTTTCCCGGTGGTCCATTTGCGATTCTGCCGACAAAGGGCGGTTATACTTCTTCAATAGTTTGGACAGAAAAATCTAAAATTTCAAAAATGCTGATGAGCTTATCTGAAGAGGAGTTTATCACAGAACTCAAAAAAAGATCTGGTTCTTACTTAGAAGGAATAAAATTAGAGGGTGAAAGAAAACTTTATCCTTTAAGCTTCGCTTTTGCAAAAAAGTTGCATAAAGGCAGAGTTTTGCTTATTGGCGATGCAGCGCATTCGATCCATCCAGTTGCAGGACAGGGACTCAATCTTGGAATTAGAGACGCAGAAAGTGTTATAAGACACATAATTGCCGCAAAAACAGCTGGTATTGATGTTGGCAGTAATTATCTGCTCAAGAGAATTTTACGCGATAGATGCTTTGATAATTTTACCATGGCGCTTACAACTGATGGATTAAATAGGATATTTTCCAACAGAGTGTTTTCTGCTAAAATACTGAGAAATCTCAGTTTAATGGTAGTTGAAAATTCAAGTTTCCTCAAAAAACACTTTATACGCCATGCTATGGGGCTATAGAACAAAAAAACTACTTGACAAATTCCTCCGCCTCTCTTATCGTAGCATTGAAGCTATTTGCTTAACTTCCCAATTTATGCAGGTTAAAATGACAAGAAAATTTGCATTTGGTGTATTATTGTTTAATTTTTCGTACTATGTGCACTGCATGTTTTTTTAAAACTAACGCCGGATTTTAAAGTGGAGAGTGGAATAATTAGCTACCTTGGGGTTTTGTTGTCTTTTTTCTATCTGGTAAATTTCTTAAATATTATAGCTTAGGCTAGTTGCGTTTAAGGCATAAAAACGCCAAATACTGAAAATAGATAATAGCCAGGGTTTTTTTTGCCTTTTTTCTTGCTTAGTAAAATTTTTAAATATTTATGACTAAAGCAATTCAAGAGCAACTGAACCGCATCATTACAAAAAACGCCAAGCTTTCTTATGCAAGAAGGCTAAACAACAGGCTTAAAGCCTCTATTTCTTCTTAGCAAAACATAAAAAGCCCCTTTACCACCATGTTTTTTCGTAGCTTGCTGGTGATACAGAATCATGTGCTGAATTTTAGTATCATTTAACCACTTATTTAAGTTATTCTTTATAGTATCCATTTTACCTGTTGCACTACCGTGCCCCGTAATTATCAATAAGCATCTATTCCCTGCACGATAATTTTTAATAATAAAATCTATCAATTTACAGTAAGCATCCTCTATATTATAGCCGTGCAAATCAAGTTTATCGCTTATAGAATATTTACCCCTATCAACCTTTGATTTTGTATTGTAGTCAAGACAAAATGATAAGCTAACATCGTTTGCATCAAGGAAATTTTCTCGTAAGTTAAAAGTACCTTTATTAGCCACAGGTTTTACATTTACTTTATGATCAACCTTTAAAGTAACCTTCTCAGATTTTATTGGCTTAATATTTTTTCGCCAGTCTAACTTATCGTCTGACATAAATGCATTAATTGAATTGTATAATTTTACAACAACATCTAAATATAGTAAAATGTCGTTTATTTTACGATCTTCAATAATATGATGAAATCGTTAAAAGCTAATGAGAATTTTTGGCTATATGGAAAGCACGCCTGCATGTCAGCATTGAAGAACAAAAACAGGCAGTGTATGGAACTGCTGACAACAGAGAACTTCTACGAAGAGCATGAAAAAGAAATTATGCGATATATAGATAGCAAGGGCGTTAAAGTCCAGTTAGTAGAAAACAAAACACTTAATAATATTTTGTCCAAAGATGCTAACCATCAAGGAGTTGCTTTAAAAGTTGCTCCTATTCTTCAGAGCTTAAGCATTGAAGAAATAGCAAACTCAAACGATAGCTCTACTATAGTAATTTTAGATCAAGTCACTGACACATACAATATAGGATCAATTCTTAGAACATCAGCTTGTTTTAATGTTGATGCAGTGGTTTTACCATACAACCATTCACCAAACGAAAACGCATCTATCGCAAAAGCGGCAAGCGGAGCATTAGATATTGTTCCGTTAATATATGTCATAAACATAGTAAAAACTATGGAATATTTAAAAAAGATTGGCTACTGGTGTTACGGGTTTAATGGCAATGCTAAAGAGAATGTAGACGAAATAAAAAGCTTTGGGAAAAAAATAGCGATTATCCTTGGTTCTGAAGAGAAAGGGATGCGGCGGTTAGTTAGAGAAAATTGTGACTATCTTGTAAAAATCCCAATGTCAAACGCAATTGACAGCTTAAATGTTTCGAATGCAGCGGCAATAGGACTATATTCCATTTACATTAGAACAAAAATAACTGTACATTAATTGCAATAAAAAGTAATTTTATGCTTGATAAAGATGTAGTTTTGTATTATAATCTTACTAAGAGATAAAAGGAGTTATATTTATGTCTTACATGAAAAATGAACAAGATATTCGTTCTCAGGGTGTTTATTATAGTGCTGGGCTTAGGGGTTACCTAATCAAAGTATATAACTATATGGCTTTAGCTTTGGGTGTTACCGGGCTTGTTGCGTTCCTAACGGTATTCTCTGGTCTTTTTCAGGTAATCTATTCTAATCCTGTTCTGCTGTTTGTAGTAATGTTCTCTCCAATTGCATTAGTGTTCTACATGTCCTATAGGCTGCAACACCTAAGTGCCCAGTCCACAGTTACTGTGTTTTTACTGTTTTCAGTTCTAATGGGGCTTTCCTTATCTCATATCTTCATAATTTATACTGCGGAAAACATAGCAAGAGCATTTTTTATCACATCCATTATGTTTGGCTCTATGGCCTTATATGGTAATACCACAAAAAGAGATCTAACAAATATGTGTTCTTTCTTAATTATGGGAATTTGGGGACTAATTACTGCATCGATAGTAAACTTGTTTCTTGGAAGCAGTCCTCTCTACTTTGCAATATCATTCATATCAGTAGTAGTATTTACCTTACTGACTGCATACGATGCTCAGAGAATCAAGGATATTTATTATAGATATAACGATGGTTCAGAAATTGCAGCAACTAAGTTATCCATACTTGGTGCAACTAACCTTTATTTCGACTTCATCAATATATTCCTCAATCTACTTAGGTTACTTAACCTGTTTAGTAATAGGGACTAGATGTTCTCCTTTTTAAGGGAAAACATCAAAAATTCTATAGTTTTCTTTTTAATATCTTTAGTGATATTGATGCTGTGTCTTGCATATGCATCGGTACCACTATATAGCATTTTCTGTAAAGCTACCGGATACGGTGGCACAACGAGAAAAGTAACCAACACAACGGCAAATATAACTAACCAAAAAATTAGAGTCTATTTTAACGCCGATGTAATGCCGGATTTGCCTTGGGAATTTAACTCAGAAACTAATTACATTGATACAAACATAGGTGAACAAAGTTTAGCATTTTATTACGCAAAAAATTTATCTGATCAGTCTTCGTTTGGAATGGCAGTGTATAATGTCACGCCTTTCAAAGCAGGCAAGTATTTCAATAAAGTTGCATGTTTTTGCTTTGAGGAACAAATGTTACTGCCAAAACAAAAAGCAGCGATGCCCGTATCCTTTTACATAGACCCTGAGATAATGCACGACAACAGCACGAAAGATTTAAGTGAAATAACACTATCGTATACGTTTTTTAGACTTAAATAGCCGAAAATGTGGATCTTTTACTACTGAAAAAAGCAGTAAATCTCATCTTTCCAAGCGTACGTGTAAGTTGTGAATGCATAATCGATAAAAATCATGATCTGTGTGATGAATATAACAAAAAAATCAACTTCTTAACCAAATATTACTGCAATGTTTGTGGCACAGTAATTTCGGACAACATTTATATGTGCAGTAAGTGCATTACTAACTCTCCAATGTTTAAAATGTTAAGATCAGCTTTTACTTATGACCAACATAGCAAAAATATGATTATAAATTTAAAAATTTTTGATAATTTAAATTATGTGAAAGTCTATGCAAAGTGGATGTATCAAGTTAGTAAAGACATACTTCAAAAATGCAGAGGTAATAATTCCCATATCGCTGCATAAAATACGCTTATTTAAACGTAAATACAATCAAGCGGAATCACTTGCGAAGAAACTCAGCAAGTTATCCAACTTATTTTACACATCCTTTGCAATAAAGTGTCCTCTCCCACACCACACCTCAAGCTGGTTTTCACTAGAACAGCGTGAGAAAAACTTAAAAATGACCTTTAAAACAGCAACAAGGAAATCATCAAGAATATAAAATCATGGTATTGGTTGATGACGTGGTAACAACTGGAATAACCGTAAGGTCTTGCTCTTAGGAAATTTTTAATTCTGGTGCAAGGGAAGTGAGAGTGCTGACTTGCAAGAACGGTGTGAAAATCAGTATGTTAAGGCATGACTTTTAATAATTCCAACATCACTGAATGCAAAAGTCTGGCCACTCACGGTTTGGGATCTTTCGTGTCCTTTTCCTGCAACCAGCAGAATCATACCTTCGTTATAAGCAATATCCATACCTTTCTCTATAGCTTCTTTTCTATCCCCTATCTCCAGTGCATCAGAACAATATAGTAAAATATCATGACGAATTTTTGCTGGATCTTCATTACGCGGATTATCATCTGTGACTACCACTCTGTCCGCATACATTTGTGCTATTTTACCCATTTCTGCACGTTTTTTCTGATCACGATTCCCACCACAACCAAAAACTAGAATTATTTTTTTGTTGAAGTGCCATTTTAAAGACAAAAGAGCTTGCTTAAGTGCACTTGGAGTGTGTGCGTAATCCACAAATGCAAAAGGTTTCACTTTTTCCATTCTCCCTGGCAGAGAAACGAGTTTGTCTATACACATTCCCTCCACCCCAGATGAGATAACTATGCCGATAGCACATAGTAAATTATACGCCTGAAATTCCCCTAGAACTGGAAAAAACGTGTCATAAATTTCACCACCAATTTTAATTGTCAGGTGTTGACCACTTTGAGTTGGTATTTGCTTTATTAAAGCAATATTAGAAGCTATCTTCCCATAAGTTATAACTTTGTTGCTACATTCTTTAGCTATCTTGAGCAATTCATAGTACTCATCTATATCCGAATTTAAAATTGCTGCTTTTTCTTTTGGCAGTACCTCATAAAACAACCTTTTCTTAGCCTCAAAATATTCATCGATGTTCTTATGGTAATCCAAATGATCCTGAGAGAAATTTGTAAAAGCTGCAGCAGTGAGCCTAAGTCCATGAATTCTGCATTGGTCAATCCCATGGCTTGAAGCCTCTAACACTAAGTGTTCTATGCTTTTATTGTTTATATCACGTAATGTTGCATAAAGGTCCTCTGCATCTGGAGTGGTAAGGCTATTATCTTTTCTATTATTATTGATACATGTTCCAAGCGTTCCAATGGATGCAGAATTATAACCTACATTTTGCCAGATCTGGCGGCAAAACTCTACCACTGAAGTCTTGCCATTTGTACCTGTTACAGCAGCAACATATTTTGGCTGTTTGAATTGATAAAACCTGCTAACTACTTTGCTGTATATTTCTCGAGGGTTTGGATGGAAAATGTAGATTCCAGCATCATATGCTGCAAAGTTTGCTATTATTACTGAAGCTCCTATTATGTCGTTCACACATTTCTCATGTTCCCCTGACACATAAACAAAAAGATAACCTTTCTTGATTCTTTTGGGGTTACACGTGACGCCTTTGATTTTAACATCAAAGTTGACGTCAATAATGTTATGCAGTAACTCTCTTAGTCTCACATTCTACTTCATCATTTTTGGTATTTAAACATGGCAATCTTGATAACGCAGCATTTAAATCAGAGATTAAATCCTCAGGATCCTCTAGCCCACAAGATATTCTCACGAAACTTCCACCATAATCTGAGTTCATTACAGATCTTGACATAGATTTACGATCTATTGGTAATATTAAACTATCACACCCTCCCCAAGAAGCACCGATACCAAAAACTTCCATTTGATCAACCGTGCAGCTTAGTTCCTCACATGAATATTCTTTATCTAATATTACACTGAATACACCACTTGCTCCTTTGAAGTAACTTCTCCATAGCTTGTGCTGGGGATGAGAAGGAAGCGCTGGATATAAGACTTTTTTGATTTTTGGATGTTTCTCCAGCCATTTTGCCACTGCCATTGCTGTGCTTTGATGCCTCTTCATGCGTGTATGCAATGTTCTAAGTCCCCTATGTGCAAGATAACAATCGTGTGATTGAACAGTGACTCCGTAGTTCTTACAATTCTCATAAAGCAACTTAAAAATTTTTCCTTCAGCAACAATAGCTCCCATCAATAAATCCGAATGACCGGCTAGATACTTTGTAACCGCATACAGCGCAACATCAATTTCATAGTCGAGAGGCTTAAATAATAAAGGAGTGGCCCATGAATTATCGCAAACGGTTACGATCCCGTGTTTCTTAGCAATTTTTACTATGTGTTCTATATTTGAAACTTCAAATGTTACAGAGCCAGGAGTTTCGATCATGATGAGTGAAGTATTACTTTGAATCAAATCAGCTATGTCCTGTGTTGGATCATAAAAAGTCACTTCTATTCCCCTTTTCGGCAGCTCATTTTCAGCAAATCTCCTAAGTCGGTAGTAACTATTATCTTGAATCAGAACATGCGAACCTGCTTTAGCAAAAGTCAAAATAGCAAAAGTAAGTGCAAACAACCCAGAAGGATAAATTAACGCTTGTCCTCTGCCCTCAATTTCAGCAAGTGCGTTTGAAAGGTAGTGAACAGTGGGAGTACCAACACTACCGTAACTATAATCCCTCGCAACGCCATCGTTAATCACATCGTATACACTTTCCCCATTCACTGCATTTAAGTAATCCTTGTAAGTAGGAAACAGTATGGTAGAAGAATGATAAATTGGCGGGTTCATAGAACCTTTGTAGTCATTGTATTTTCTTCCTGCTTTAACCAACAAAGATTCTTCTTTCACGCTTTTATTGTTTTATTTTTAAAATTGTATTCACTTTGTGTATACAATTGAAGGGAAATTGCATGTACCCGCTCTATCTCACTCTTCAACAATTCATAAATCAACTTGTGCCTCTTTAGAACGCTCATTCCAACGAAGTCTTCAGATATTAATATTAATTCAACGTGTGAAGGTAATGTTGAAGGCGAAGAAAAATAGTGATCCGTATGTTTTATAGACCCATCAACGACGTTAATATCAACTACATTTATCGCATTGCGTATTTTTTCTTCTATTGCCTTAATGATATCCATACACAGCTCCTACCACCCAAGCAGCGCGACTTACTTGGGTCCATATTCTTTTTTTCTAGATTTCAGCGTTACGCAACGGAATGATAAGAGAGGAGTACGCCAACTACTTATTCTCTTTTTTATTATTTACGTCCTGGTAATCAGAATCTACTACTTTTTCTTCCTTGTCATGTAGATTTCCTTCTGACGAAAAGCCACTCTCAGCACTGCTTTGTTGAGATTCTTTATACATAGCTTCCCCAAGTTTCATAGACAATTGAGAGAGATTAGTAATTTTCTGCTGTATTGAATCAGTGTCATCAATGTTACTAGATTTGCTAGCTTCTTTTAAATCATTCATCGCGTTTTTAATGGCAGACTTATCTTCTGGTGAAATTTTATCATCATATTCTTTTAGAGACTTCTCTGTAGAATGAACTAAGCTGTCTGCCTGGTTCTTCACTTCAATGAATTTCTTACGTTTCTCATCTTCTTGTGCCCTTTCTTCAGCTTCTCTTACCATGCGATTTATTTCATCATTAGACAGACCACCTGAAGACTGAATACGTATTTTCTGCTCTTTTCCAGTAGCTTTATCTCTCGCAGAAACATGCACTATTCCATTTGCATCTATATCGAACGTAACTTCGATTTGAGGGACTCCACGAGGAGCAGGTGGTATTCCTTCCAAACTAAATTGGCCAAGCAGTTTATTATCAACTGCCAATTTTCTTTCACCTTGATGCACCTTAATGGTAACAGCTGTTTGGTTATCTTCTGCAGTTGAAAACACCTGAGATTTTTTAGTAGGAATCGTAGTATTGCGCTCAATAAGTGGAGTGAACACCCCTCCTAAAGTCTCAATACCAAGAGAAAGTGGGGTCACGTCAAGCAATAACACATCTCTTATATCACCTTGAATGATTCCCGCCTGTATTGCAGCTCCAATTGCCACAACTTCATCTGGGTTTACCCCTCTATGTGGATCTTTACCAAAGAATTCTTTAACTTTCTCTATTACTTTTGGCATGCGAGTCATGCCACCAACAAGAACCACTTCACCAATTTGACTAGCAGGCAGACCAGCATCCTCAAGAGCTTTTTTACAAGGAGCCATAGTCCTTTCGATTAAATCGTTTACTAAGCTTTCAAGTTTCGCCCTTGTTAATTTCATATTTAAGTGCTTTGGACCACTTGCATCAGCCGTAATAAACGGTAGATTTATTTCCGTTTCCATTGCACTTGATAATTCAATCTTTGCTTTTTCCGCAGCTTCTTTGATCCTTTGCATAGCCATTGGATCATTTTTCAAGTCAATGCCATTGCTTTTTTTGAATTCATCCAATAAATAACTCACCACTGCATTGTCGAAGTCTTCACCTCCAAGATGAGTATCACCATTTGTAGCCTTTACTTCAAAAACTCCGTCACCTATTTCAAGTATTGAAACATCAAATGTACCACCACCAAGGTCATACACCACTATTGTGTGTCCATGTCTCTTATCAAGACCATAAGCAAGAGCTGCAGCAGTCGGTTCGTTAATTATTCTGAGTACATTTAACCCAGCAATTTTCCCTGCATCTTTTGTTGCTTGACGCTGAGAATCATTGAAGTATGCTGGCACTGTTATTACAGCATCCTTCACTTCTTCTCCTAGATAAGCTTCTGCTGCTTCTTTCATGTTTTGTAGTATAAAAGCACCAATTTGACTAGGGGAGTATTCTTTACCATCTGTTGTCTTAATCCAAGCATCGCCATTTTTTGCCGCAAACACTTTATATGGCACATTTAGATTTTTCATTTCAGGGTCACCATACTGACGGCCTATTAATCTTTTAGTAGCAAAAAAAGTATTACTTGCATTGGTGGTTGCCTGTCTTTTTGCAGGAGCACCAATCAGCCTTTCTCCTGATGAAGTAAATGCAACTATAGATGGAGTAGTTCTTGCCCCTTCTTTATTTTCTATTACATTTTTGTCTATTGCAACACAAGAATTTGTTGTTCCAAGATCTATACCTATTGCTCTTCCCATAATGAATACTCCCTTATAAATATTACCTGATGTAAGAATATATAAGTATAGAACTTGTCAATTACAAGTCCCATTTAGGATTTCTAGTTAGCTATTAGAGCTCAAAAGACGTGAAAGCCACTTGGTTAACCAAAAACTGCTTTGTAATCCACCTGAATTATCAGCTCTTTCATTATTGCTAGTCTCAATCTTGTAACCAGAGTTCTGCAATGGCTTACAATCATTTAAATTAACGTCATCACCCCGTTTTAAAATGAATGCATCTATACTCAAATTATTGTCAGCATTAACGTTTAATTTAACATTAAACTCTCTTTCAATTGTAGAAACTGTATCACGCTTATTATTAAAAATATGTGCTATAATTAAACCATGTGCTACCAAATCAAACGATCTATTCCGATTCCTACTAGCAACATGTTGCAAGTCTCTCAATATTGATGCAACAATTACTTCATTTGATTTTACTTTTCCAATTCCTTTACAATGTAAGCACTCTGTGGTGTTAATCTCCTGTATATTTGGTTTTATTCTCTGCCTTGAAAACACCATTAAACCAAAATCATTTATATAGCTAAACTGAACTCTAGCTTTATCATCCTTGAACGCCTGCCTAATAGCAGATTCGACAGCTCTACAATACTGATACCTCAACATATCAATAAAATCGACCACTATTAACCCTGATAAGCCTCTTAAATTTACCTGTCTTGATATTTCAGGCACTGCTTCCATATTGGTTTTGTAAGCTGTTTCTTCTATACTATCTTCCCCCGTCATCTTCCCTGAATTTACATCTATTGAAACAAATGCCTCAGTTAAAGTTATTATCAAAGATCCACCGGATGGTAATTTCACTCTATTGCTATATAGCTCAGAAATTTGATCCTCGATTCCGTAGTAAGTAAATATCGGAACAAAACCTCTATACAATCTATATCGCAATTTACTACCTTTTAATACATTTTTGGTATACTGCCTTACTGTTTCAAAAGCTTCTTTTCCAGATATTACAACTTCCACATCATTGCTACAAAAATCACGAATAGATTTCATAATCAGATCTGCTTCGTTATAAATCAATGATGGAACATTTATAGAGGAGACATTTTCTTGAATATTTTGCCATAACGAAGATAAATAATTGTAATCCTGCTCAATTTCTTTTTTACTTTTTCCCGAACCAACGGTCCTTATTATTAAACCTGACCTCTTTGGTAACTCTATTGAATTCAGTATATCCTTTAACTGTTTTCTAACATTAACATCTTCAATTCTGCGGGACACGCCACCCCTGCTCATGGAGTTTGGCATGAAAACACAATACCTACCCACTAAAGTTATATACGTTGTAAATGAAGCCCCTTTATTACCTCGTTCCTCTTTAGTAAGCTGAACCAATATTTTCTGATTGACCGAAATGACATCTTGTAATTTATATCTCCTATATAAAGATACCTCCCTTACAAAACCATTACCAGATTCATTAACATTTTTACTAATTGTAGAATCTGAAGAAGTATTTGCTGATGCACCGTTATCTTCCTCCATACAATCACCACCTGAATAGCTTTCAAAGAAAGCTTCCCTCTCCTTTTCTGGAATATTAAAGTAACCTGGAGATATTTCGGAAAAAGATAAAAAACCCTGCTTGTTCTTCCCATATTCAATAAATACAGCTTGCAAAGAAGGCTCAATACGCTTTACATGAGCAATATATATGTTACCTCTTAATTGTCTTTTTTCCTTGAATTCCTGCTCAAACTCTACAACCCTGTTATCCACTGACAAAGCAACCCTCACCTCATCAGAGCAGATAGAATTTTCTATTAATAGTAACCTTTTACCACTACTTGCCACTTATTTACCGTTTGCCTTTTGTTCTGAAGTTAACTTTATGCTACTCAACACACTGCTTATTGTCAAGAATTTTGCAATATGTTTGTAATCTACATGGCTTAAAGATACAAAATAGTTGACTTTTAGTGTTTCATATAATACACTCACACAGGATTTACATTATTGTATAAGTATGGCAAAAAAAAATGCTTCTTTGCTTGTTAAGCTAGTTAGTAGTGCAACTAAGACCACAAACACTGGTGAAGAAAAATCAACAGGTTATTTTTATGTAAAAAAGCGTAACCCTAAAAAGCTTACTAGAAAATTGGAGTTCAGAAAGTATGACCCAGTAGCCAGAAAGCATGTATTATTTAAAGAAGAAAAACTAAAGTAGTTTTATAAGGAAGTTTATTATTATGCAAGATTTACAGCTAAGTTATCCCATGGTGATAGAATTGGGCGATATAAAAGGTACAAAACTGAAGTTAATAAAGATTGTTGCATGGCTAATAAATAAGAGATTCAGAACACAAAAAAAAGCAGCGGCCGCTCTAAAGATCGATCAACCTAAAGTATCTCAAATTAATAAGTCAAAAATTGAAGGATTCTCTTTAGAATACTTGCTTAACCTATTAGTTGCACTGGATCAAAACATACACGTGAAAATAAAGTACAATTTCGAACCTGTAAAACCTGCATAATATAAAGCGAATAAGGCTTTTTATTTGCTTTAATTTACAGTGTGTGTTGCTACGGAGTATACTTCACTTTTCTCCATCTTTTGAACACAAATGGGGTGCTGCTTTTGCATACTTTTTTTATTTGGCTTGCTAACGCCACATAAAGCATTTGACAGTTACCGAAACTCTAACTAGGGTACCCCCATAATATGTTAACAGGAGGGTAAAGTGAATTTCAACCAGTATGTAATAAGGTAATGCTCTAGAAATTATCAGGAACTACAATCGATATAAACGAGCTAGTAAGTTTTTTGCAAAGTAACACACATATTACAAAGCTTTCTTTATTGCATTGCAATATTAGTGATAAAGATGCTGAAGCTTTAGCTAATGGTAACCTTGCACATCCCGCTTACTAATTTAAGGTGGAACAGAGTCAGTAAAAAAAGGCATAGAAGCCTTAGCTAATGGTAATTTTATAAATCTTACTAAACTTGATTTAAGGTGGAACAGAAATAGTGAAAAAGATGTATAGGGCTAGCTGCTAAACGTGTCCTTACTTCACTGAAAAAGAGATATATAGAAGAAGAGTTAAAAGAAGAAAGCCAAAGCAAAGTAAGGGAAGTGGAAGAAAGACATCAAACCGAGTCAACGAGACTAATAGAAGAAAACCAGAGCAGAGTAAAGAAATAGAAGAGAGGCATCAAACTGAAATGACAGCATTAATAGGGAAAAGTCATCCAGATAGCAAGTTGGGTGAGGTACAGCCAATATCGCATAACCAGTCACTCAGCTCTTCACGTTCTGGCGATAGAAGCACATAAAGTAAAAAACGCTGGTGGTATACTGCAGATATGGCGTGCTGCCCTACGCTTCATAAGTGGTTCAAGCGTTATGAAAATAGGTTCTGGGTTTAAATTGTAAATCACATAGCTTCTCCTGTAATTAAGCAAAATGGGCTAAACCCTTTCCACAGCCTCTCATCTATCGTCTTTCACACCGTTTAGCTAGGTGGATACCAAATACGGCCATTGTAGCGGTTTTTTTAGCATACTACAATTAATATGATTGGTAGCTGAGGAGGGACTTGAACCCACGACCAAGAGATTATGATCCTCCTGCTCTACCAACTGAGCTACTCAGCCTAATCAAAGACCTTATTATATATATGGTCTATATGCTTTGTATAATAAGCAAAATCAAACAAAGATTCAAGTTTTTCAGAGTCAATAACTCTAAGTAAAGATTTATCTTGTTTCAATTCGGACAGAAAATCACTGTTGCCTTGTTTCACTTTCATTGCATTGCTCTGAACAATTTTATACGCTTCTTCTCTAGTTAGACCACTGTTTACTAACTCAAGCAATACACGCTGCGAGAAAATTAAACCTTTTGCTGAATTTAAGTTCTTTTTAATGTTTTCTTCATCAATCACTAATTTATCTATTAAATCTGTCAATCGCACTAAAGCGAAATCCATTGTTATGCAAGCACCAGGGGCAATACATCTTTCCACGGACGAATGTGATATATCTCGCTCGTGCCACAATGCAACATTTTCCAGTGCAGGAAATACATAACTACGCATTAAGCGTGAAAGCCCAGTTAGATTTTCACTTAAAATAGGATTACACTTGTGTGGCATAGCAGAGCTTCCCTTCTGCCCAGTGGAAAAATATTCGGAAACTTCGCTAACTTCAGTTCTTTGTAGATGACGAATTTCAACAGCAACGTTTTCTATTGAACTTGCAATCACCCCTAAAATTGAAAAGAACGCAGCGTGCCTATCACGAGGAATTACTTGAGAAGATATAGTCTCAGGGACAAGTCCCATTTTTTTCGCTACATATTCTTCAACAAACGGATCAACATTCGCAAAATTACCTACTGCACCTGATATTTTGCAAGTTGAGATCTCTTTTTGTACATTAATTAACCTTTGGTAGCTGCGTTTAAATTCTGCATAAAACCTGGCAAATTTTAACCCAAATATAGTCGGCTCTGCATGCATCCCGTGACTACGTCCAACACACACAACATTTTTATAATCCTCAGCTTTTTTTTTCAACACCGTAAGTAAATTCTTTAGATTTTTAAGTAGAATATTACACGACTCTTTCAGCTGCACAGCAAAACATGTGTCCAAAACATCAGAACTCGTCATCCCGTAGTGGAGATAACGAACATCAACTCCAACTTTTTCAGCAATGTATGTGAGAAAAGCTATAACATCGTGTTTTACAGTAGATTCGATTTCGTTGATCCGCTCAATATCAAACTCGATAGTGCTAGAAAGCCTTTCAGCAACATCACTTGGAACCACTCCTAACTCTGCTTGAGCCTCACACGCTAATTTTTCTATTTTGAGCCATATATTAAACTTGTTGTTTTCTTCCCAAACGGAAGATATTTCTTTACGACTATAACGAGGAATCACTAAATGGCCTCCTTTTCATTTATGAATATTCTAGATCTAGTAAGCTTTGCTGCACAGCAACTAAAAAACTTGATAGTTGCTGACAAAATTCATTATGAGATAGCCATTTAACCATTAAAGAAAAAATATGTTACAAAAAATAAAAGTCAGCAACCAAAATGGATATAACAAATTTTTCGAGGAAAGAGAACATATTTTTCACTTCGTTGATAGACTTTTTGCATAACTTAGGCTAAGCAGAAAAAAGTATTAGTTTAGGTGTAGTTGAAAGACAAGCAAGAAGATCTAAAAAGAAGAAGGTAGTTTCCTACTTGTTTTAACTGTAATGCTTCATACTGCCAGAGTATTTTTCACTTGCTTTAAGTTTAGTTTGTCTAGTTTATAACTAGGTTTTGATACTGCATATTTAATACTATTAGCAACAAGCCCAACTGTCTATCTAGCAGCAAAAGCCATGAGAGCTATAGACGATATTGGTAATCCAGCAGCACCACGTCCAATACTTACTGCCAATATAGTTATACAACCACAAATTTTCCCAAATTCCTTTGTCCTTTCAACTCGAAGAAGTTTGTCTATTGTGTTGTGTAATCGTTGCTCTTCTATTAAATTTTGGACTTTTGTTATTGTGTGCAAGTTTCTTCTTCCAGTTTACACTAGGCTTTGATATTGCACATGTCATGCCATCAGCAATGTATTCAACTGTCTATCCAGAAGCAAAAGCCATGGAAGCTATAGACAATATTGGTAATCCAGCAATGCCAAATCCAATACCTACTGCCAATGCAGCTATAATACCAAAAACTTCACTAACTCCCCTTGCTTTTTCAACTCGAAGAAGCTCATCTACTGTGTTCTGTAACTGTTGTTTCTGTGTTAAATTTGACATATAATTACCTCCATAAAAGCTTAGCTCAAGTATTACATATTTTAGTATAAAGGTCAAGAAATGAACTTTTGAATAAAAAAAGCAATTTACTACTATATTGGCGTTTTTTGTAACGCTGCGCGCCCTTGAGTTGCCTTAATATTTAAGAAACTTACTGAACAAAAAAAAGGCAAAGGAAATCCTGTGGTAGCTAGTTATTCACTTTTGTGTTGCAATGTCGGCGTTTTTTTATCCTAAACGTTTAATAAATGCAACTTAGCTGCTTTTTAATACAACTAACCCTAGCCATAAATATTTAAGAAATTCACTAAGCAGAAAATAAAGATAAAGAAACCCCGAGTGGCAAGTTTTGACTCTATAATACTTTAAATTGGCGTTATAATAATTTGCTGACGCTTAGTTTAAGCGCAACTTGGCTGAATGTAGAAAAAGTGAAAAGGACATGCAGCTGCTATAATTTGATACAATCCACCGAAAAATACCCTGAGTTTTCTACTGAATTTTGTCATCGAGCCTGGAGATCAAAAACAAGCTTTGAGTGTTAGAAACACCCTTATTTTTTACAATAGCAAGGCTGGCAAAGGTTGTCAAGCAATTTTTTGCAGTTCTCGCAGTCTTAAAAACCAGCTTCACGTGTTGGAGTTACAACAAGAGGGAAAAGTCTACTGCAGTTAATGATAATTTAATCAATTCTGATTTAAAATAGATGGATCAGTTAATGATAAAACAAAGGTGGCGGCACAAGAATGCTGCTTTTTACAGTGTGAGGCCGAGGGCAACTGTAGAGCATTGCTCTTGATGCTCTTTTTTTTATTGCCAAAAAGAAAATCTTAAATCATCATGTACTTAAGGTGTGTTAGTTAATTAGAAGATTAGTGAAAGAATGCTCAAACACAGCGGCCCAAAGAAATTAAAGTCTATAGTGGAAAGTTATGCATTAAAATGCACGAAGAGTAAGCTAAGCAAAAATGAGATACGTCTTATTTTAAACTGGAGGAGCATAGTTGGAGAGGAAATAGCAGAGTGTACGAAGCCGAAAAAGATCTCGTATGCACAAAATATAAATTCCGGTGTTTTGCATCTGATGATAACAAATGGCAGCAAAGCGCTGAAAATTCAGCATATGGTCTCTCTTATAATGGAGAAAATCACAATATTTTTTGGCTACAAAGCAGTATACGGCATAAAAATTAAGCAGGAGAGTATTGACTATTTCTCTGTATAAGGTAATCTAAGTACATAGGACAACTTGGTATATTAAAGTGAGTAGAGTTTGCGAATTAACAAACAGGAAAAAGTCTTTCGGTAATAAGGTATCACATTCAAACCGCAAAACAAAGCGCACCTTTTGCTTAAATTTGTGCAACGTTACGTTGATGAGCAACATATTGAATAAGAAGTTTAAATTTTGCGTAGCGGCGAGAACTTTGAGAACTGTAGATTACAAGGGCGATCTTGATACTTTTTTGCTCAACACAAAAACAGTTAAGCTGAGCGATAAGGCACAAAAAATAAAAAGAAAGTTGAGAAAAGTTTTAGCAAAATAAGAGGTAGAACTAGTCATTTCAGATGCATAGTAAGCCTCCATGGCTCAGGGCAAAAGCTCCAACTGGTGAAATATTCAATGAGACCTTAAACACTGTCAAGTTGCATAGTCTGCATACCGTGTGCGAGGAGGCTGCATGTCCAAATATTGGTGAATGTTGGAATAAGCGCCATGCCACTGTGATGATTCTTGGTTCCGTTTGCACTCGCGCTTGTGCATTTTGTAATGTTGCAACTGGTATTCCTGACAAATTAGATCCTCACGAGCCGGAAAATTTAGCAAAGGCAATAAAAAAGTTAAACTTAAAGCATGTTGTTATTACCTCTGTTGACCGTGATGATTTACCAGATGGCGGAGCAAACCAGTTTATAAGGTGCATAGAAGAAATCAGGAAGATAATTTCAGAAACAACAATAGAGATTCTAACTCCCGATTTTTTAAATAAGAAAGGAGCATTTGAAGCAGTTGCTGTTGCATCACCTGATGTTTATAACCACAATATTGAAACAGTGCCAAGACTATATGCAAAGATAAGGCCAAGGGCTCGCTATTTTCATTCACTGTATTTGCTGAAGATAGTAAAGCAAATTAATCCTAAGCTTTTCACCAAGTCAGGGCTTATGGTCGGCCTTGGGGAAACAAAAGAGGAAGTACTTCAAGTTATGGACGATTTACGAAGTGCTGAGGTTGATTTTATAACGATCGGTCAATACCTGCAGCCAACTCCAAAGCACGCAAAAATCAATAGATATGTTACACCAGAGGAGTTTGAGCATTACAAATACGTTGCTTATTCCAAAGGGTTCTTAGTGGTTGCATCAAGTCCATTGACTAGGTCATCATATCACGCTGAGGAAGCCTTTAACAGGCTCAAAGCTTGTCGTTGATTTTTGCATAACTTCTTCTTTAGTTACACAAGAAGTTTATCTCTACTTCTTCGAGTTAAGGTCAACCAGCTTTTCTTTAAGTACTATACGTTAAATTCCTTGTCTTTAAAGCTTATTACATAGAAAATATGCAGAAGTACATTTTCAACATTGTCTGTAGTGAAGATATAGCAGGCAACAATTCCAAGTATAAAAGGATAAAGCTTGAGAATCAAGATAATGAAGAAAAAACAATAAAACTCTGTGGTTCTCATATTGGAACATATAATATTATCCAAAAAAAAGATGGAAAAGAATTTTTTGCACTATTGGTTAAGAAGGCAAAGTATAATTTCCGCGGAGATGATTTTTGTGATAGCTGGATAGATGGAAAGCTTTACTACAATACAGACACTCCGTTCGAGGAGGTTAAATTAAAGGTAATACTCGATGAAGATTGTGAACATAAGATTGCTGTACCTGCCTGTAA